>NZ_JBFUEB010000085.1:0-27455 GCF_056404395.1 Rhizobacter sp. P2_D12
GCCGGGCCGTGTCCTGGCGCGCGGCCTTGCGGGTCAGCGTGGCGGCGTCGGCGGCTTCGTCGAAGCGCCCTTCGGCGGCCGGTGCCAGCAGCTCGGCCAGGCGGTCCAGCGGCAGCTGCGACAGCGTGCCGATGTCGACCCCGGCGAAGCGCACCGACAGCGCCTCGCGCTTGAGCCGCTTGCCGTCGCACACCGGGCACAGGGCGCCGGTCATGAAGCGGGCGACGCGCTTCTTCATCAGCGCGCTCTGCGTGGTCGCGAAGGTGTGCAGCACGTAGTTGCGCGCGCTGGTGAAGGTGCCCTGGTAGCTCGGCTCCGCCTTGCGGCGCAGCGCGGCGCGCGTCTCGGCCGGCGTGAAGCCGGCGTAGACGGGCACGGTGGGCGTCTCGTCGGTGTAGAGGATCCAGTCGCGCGTCTTGCGCGGCAGCTGGCGCCACGGGATGTCGACGTCGTGGCCCAGCGTSACCAGRATGTCGCGCAGGTTCTGGCCATGCCAGGCGGGCGGCCAGGATGCGATGGCGCGTTCGCGGATCGTCAGCGAGTCGTCCGGCACCATGGATTTCTCGGTGACTTCGAACACGCGGCCGAGGCCATGGCAGTGCGGGCAGGCGCCCTGCGGCGTGTTGGGCGAGAAGTCTTCGGCGTACAGCATCGGCTGCTTCGGCGGGTAGTGGCCGGCGCGCGAGTACAGCATGCGCACGAAGCTCGACAGCGTCGTCACGCTGCCCACCGACGAGCGCGTGCTGGGCGTGCCGCGCTGCTGCTGCAGTGCGACGGCCGGCGGCAGGCCGTCGATCGAATCGACCGCCGGCACGCCGACCTGGTCGATCAGGCGCCGCGCGTACGGCGCCACCGATTCGAAGTAGCGGCGCTGCGCCTCGGCGTAGAGCGTGCCGAAGGCGAGCGAGGATTTGCCGGAGCCGGACACGCCGGAAAACACCACCAGCGCATCGCGCGGGATGTCGACGTCGACGTTCTTCAGGTTGTGCTCGCGCGCGCCGCGCACGCGGACGAAGCCGTCGGTGCGCGCGGCGGGGTCAGTCCGGGCCATGCGCGGGGAACCAGGTGTCGAGGTGGGGCAGGGCGTCTTGCAGCGACAGCAGGTGCATCAGCGACAGCGCGGCATCGGGTGTCTTCAGGTCGGGCACCACGACCACCTGCAGGCCGGCGGCGCGTGCGGCGGCACAGCCGTGGTCGCTGTCCTCGAAGGCGAGGGCGGTGTGCGGGTCGATGCCGGCGCGCTGCGCGGCGAGGCGATAGACGGCCGGGTCGGGCTTGCCGCGCGGCACCTCGTCCCCGCCGGCGACGGCGCGGAAGAACGGCGCGATGCCGGTGGCGGCGAGGCGGCGGCGGACTTCGGCGATGCGTGTCGACGAGGCCAGCGCGCAGGGCACGCCGCGGTGTTGCAGGGCCTGCAGCAACGCGAGGGCGCCGGGTTTGAGCGGGAAGACGAGGCCGGTTTCAGGGGCGAGGCGTGCATGCGCATCGCGCTGCACGCTGGTGAATGCCGCCGCGCTGCCGAGCAGTTCGGTGAGCCTGAGGTTGGCTTCGGACTCGGCTCGGCCGACCACCGACACGTAGTCGGTGGCACTCAACGCAAGCTGCAGCGCCTGCGCCGAATCGACCCAGGCATTCATGATGGTGCGCTCGGAATCGAGCAGCAGGCCATCCATGTCGAAGATGGCGGCGGTGAACATGTCGGGGATTGTCCCTGACGGCCCGCAATCGCATGGTTCGAGGGTCACTGCGTTCCGCTGATGTGGCCGGTGTTGCACTTCAGACTCGAGATGGCCAAACAAACTGCTGCTGCAATTCGAGGCCGTGAGCCAGCTCTCCGCACAGGAGCAGCCCGTGATGCGTGAGGTGTTGGAGAGCCTGATCATCAAGTACCAGGCCAGGCGCTGGGACTCCGCCTGCGTCAATGCCACAGCAGCGCCAGCGAAGAAGGCTGCTACTCCACGGAAGAAGGCAGCTGGCAAGCGATCAACGCCACACCTCGACGCTTCCAGATGAACCAAGGGCCGCGAGCGGCCCTTGGTTTTGATCGTTTGCCCGCGAGGCAGATCACTCCACCTCGTACTCCTCACCGAAGAGCCCGAAGCCTTCTTCCAAGTACGTCATGACTTTTCGAGCATCTTCCCGCGTTTGCAGAACCACATCATCGAGACTCAACGAGATTGGTGCATTGAGCGCCTGAGCGGCGAATCGGACATCCGTCACCGTCAGCAGGCCATCGAAGCCACCGACAACCACCGGAAGCACCCCATTGTTCGGGAACGAACACACGATCGTGTTTCCCACCTGGGGGACCGCAGGCAGGTCAAGTTCGCCCGAGACGCGGCCAAATGCACCCGTCGAACCATAGAACAAGCTCAGATCAATGTAGATCTTCATGGATTAGATGGAGCGTGAGGGACATAGAGATCGGCAGACATAGCAATTTCCTGGCTCATGTCACAGCCCATCTTCTGACCCAGCGAGATCATGGCGTTGATCGCCGCGATTCGCCCATCCAAGTCTGGGATGTGGTTAAGCCAAGTCGTTGACGTGCCCGTCACTGCCTTGTTTGCCACCGAATATGCATTCCTGTAGAGACCACGCTTATCTTGCAGCATTTCATTCATCTTCGACCGCGCGGCAATGATCGCTTGGAAGGCTGCTGCTTTGATCGCATCACAAGGGTCACCGGGACCTGTGCAATGCCGATCAAACTGGCGCTCCTCCAACCGGGTCAGGTCTTTTGGCCTTATCG
The DNA here is from genome assembly GCF_056404395.1 of Rhizobacter sp. P2_D12. Classification (NCBI taxonomy): domain Bacteria; kingdom Pseudomonadati; phylum Pseudomonadota; class Betaproteobacteria; order Burkholderiales; family Sphaerotilaceae; genus Rhizobacter; species Rhizobacter sp. P2_D12. Next base: position 2,753 of record NZ_JBFUEB010000085.1, read on the forward strand.
CCAAGGCGATGGACAGCGCCAACGCCTCAGCAGTGTTGGGGACATTTCGCCCCCTCGTCCAGAAGGTGGCCGCGCTGTTTGCTAGACCCTGCGGATCAGCCCAGCTCAGTCAGTCAGGCACTGTGTCAGGGTCACGTGAGACGCTCAATCAACCTATCTGCTTCGTCTTGTAGTCTTTCGTTCGCCCACTTTCCGCCTGTGCGGCGCGTTCGAAGCTCATCCAGCGAACTGGGGTGTTTGAGATTCCATAGGCCATTCAGTCCGCCGGCTTGCGCCAAGGCAGATTGACTATCCACGCTGCGCAGTAGAAGTTGGAACAGCTGATTTCTGAGAGGATCCAGCGACTCATCCAAGGCGTCGTCGTCCTCATAGGAAAGGACGACGGACAAGTCGTCCCACCACAGCGAAGACTCTTCTGCCAAGTCATCGCGACTCGAAAGAAAATCAAAAAAGAACAGGCCACTCCCGCCCATGACACTGAGCAGCTCTTGTGTGTCTGCCGACGAGCCTGGCCAAAAGACTTTCGACTGCAATCCACCGGCATAGGCGATAGCGCGGAGGCCCCCACGAAGTTCCATGGTGCTCAGCCTTCCAACTACATGTTTCCATTGAGCGTAGAAGGCTTTTAGGAATGAAATGCAATCTTGAGCATTGGCGTCCATCAACCAATCAACATAGCCGTTGTTGTCAACGAATCTGTTGTCAAAGACTTGGGCTTCTGTGATCTTCATGACTCAGAATCTCTTTGGCGCGCTGTACGGTTGTCCAAACGCTGGCGCAGCAAGGTTCAACCATTCGTAAACCTCCGGCGGGAAAGGGCAGCCTTTTTCAAGCGCTTCGTTGACTAGATTTTGCAGGCCCTTCTTGAGATTGGCCCACGCAATGGCGTAGCCTTGCGGGATCTCTCCGGTAGCGCTTTGCTTGCCCTTTCGATCATTGATGAAATGGCGATACCTCTTGTTCATCAGGCCGATCTGCACCTTCATCCGAAAGAGTAGCACCGCGCAATCATTGTCGCCGACAGCTGGACACATGATTCCTGTGGTGCCTGGGGGCGGCCCTGATGGGCCGGGCAGAATGCCTGTTGCCGCTCCGGCAGTGAGTGCAGTACTGCCTGCAGCGACAACGACTACGCCCGACTCTGCAGCCAGCGTGCCTCCGCCAAGAACGTAGGCAAACAACGGTGCAACAAATGCGAGTCGGCCGTCAGGATCGACGCGGCCGAGAGGATCATTGTTCGCGTATGTGTAGGTCGAGGGACTTTCCCCGTCAAGCCCGAGCGGATCACTCTGCGGATATCCGCCCCTCGACGGATCGTAGTGACGGAAGTAGTTGTAGAACAGCCCCGACTCCGCATCCGCATACTGCCCCGGGAACCTCAGGTTCTGCGTGAAGACCCCGAGCCCCTGCGGGTTGGTCTCCGGCGCGGTCGTTCCGAAGGGCTCGGCCAGCCAACGCCAGCGCACCTGGTTGTTGCGGTCGACCACGATGCGCGGCGCATCCAGGTGGTCGGTGTGGATGAAGTACACCAGCGGTGTTCCACTGGGGTTCACCGGGTCCGGCGTGAACATCGCCACCGGCGTGTGCTCCAGCCACACGTACTCGCGGATCGCGTTGCCTGCCTGGTCGTACTCCCCGAGCAACTGCCCGTCGAGGTCGTACACGAAGATCACCGTGCTCGATGGCCCCGCGCTCGTCACCTTGCGCACGCGCCGGCCATCGGCGTCGTAGGTGTAGGTCGCGGTGCCCGCGGCGGTCGTGATCGTCTCCAGCTGCCCGCGCAGGTTGTAGGTGGCGGTGTAGTTCGAGCTGTCGCTGGTCGTGTTGCCCGCGCTGTCGTAGCCGAAGCTGCGCACCGGGTTGCTGATGGCCGTCAGCCGGTTGCTCGTCGCCTCGGTCGTGTACGTGCTCGGCTCGCCGTTCAGGCTCACGCCGGTGCGGTTGCCGTTGGCGTCGTAGGCGATGCTCCAGGTCGAGTTCGCGGTGGCGATCAAGGTCAACCGGCTGTTCGCGTCGTATGAGAACACCTGGTCCAGCGCGGTCTGCGGCGCGCCATCGGTCGCGTTCAGGTGCGTGAAGCCCGTGATGCGCAGCGCCGCGTCGTAGCCCAGGTCGCGGTAGTTCGCGCCCAGCCGATGGCGCACCAGGCGCCCGCCTTGGTCGAAGTAGCGCTCCTGCCGCAGCGCGGTGCTGTCCACCGCCCCGGTCATCCCCCAGGTCCACCCCCGCCATGTGCCGAAGGGCTGCCACTGGATGTCGTTGAGCAGCGGCTGGGTGTTGCCTCCCGCGCCTCCCGCGCCTCCCGCGCTCWGCGCCAGCGTCAGCGCCCCGATGCGCCGCCCGGCGTAGCCGATGCCCACCTGCCGCCCCGACGGGTACGTGATGCTCGTCAGCCGGCCCAGCGTGTAGCCGTACTGCACCGTCGTGGTCACGGCGTTGCCGTTGGCCCCGCCGGCCGCGTTCACCGTCTGCGTCGCCTGCGTCACCCGGCCCAGCGGGTCGAACTGCCAGCGCGCGCTGCCGTTCGGGTGATCGGTGCGTCCGAGCCGCCCGATCCCATTGGTGTAGCCCGCGCCCGTCATGTCCCAGCCCCAGCTGAGCGCTTCGCTGCCGTGCCCGCTCTGGCTGTAGGTGGCCGTGATCAGCCGGTTCAGCGCGTCATAGGCATAGCTCTCCAGCACCCCGCGGCTGTCGGTGCGGGTCTTCAGGTTCCCCGCCTCGTCGTACGTGTGGGTGGCGGCTCCCGTGTCCGGGCTGGTGAGCTGGGTCACCTCGCCGAAGCCGTTGCGCGCGTACTGCGTGCTCAGGTTCCGCGGGTCGGTGACCTGCGTCACGCGGTCCCCGCCGTCGTACTGGAAGCTCGTCCTGTTCCCCGCCGGGTCGGTGCTCTCCTGCACCCGCTCCAGCGTGTCGTAGGCCAGCTGCGTCTGCAGGTTCAGCCCGTCCGGGGCCTGCGTCTGCCGCGTCGGGTTGCCCTCGGCGTCGAACTCGTAGCGCTCCACTGCCGCGGCCGCGGGGGCCGGTGGCGCCACGGCACCTTCGTAGCGCTGGCAGCTCTTGCGCACGGATGGCGCCGGGTCCACGCCGAAGGTGGTGGAGGTGCACACCGCAAAACCGTACACCTCGCGCTCCACCCAGCGGGTGTCCGCGCCGTAGCGCACCCGCCACACGCGCGTGGCATTGAAGTCGAAGCCTTCGTTGGCCAGCGCGCTCCAGGTGCCGGGGGGCGCCGTGCCCTGTCCTGCCTCCTGCCCCGTTCCCGCCCACACGCCGTAGGGCAACGCATCGGCCGGGAGCGTCTGCTGCTGCAGCCGCCCCAGCGCATCCAGCACCCGCGCCACGCTGCGCGCGAGCAGTCCCCTCGGGTCGTGCACCGTCAGGCCAATGGTCTCTCCCGCGTTGTCCAGCGCGTAGTCGATGCGGTTGCCGTCGCTGTCGGTGGCCGCTGTCCTGCGGTGCGCCGCGTCGTACGCCAAGCCCACCCAGCTGCCGTCGTGCGCCGTCACCCGCGTGAGCTGGCCCACCGGGTCCCAGGTGTAGGTCGTCGTCTCCGCACCCACCGTGCGCGTGAGCAGCCGCTGCCGCGCGTCGTAGGTGTTCACCGTCACGATCCCGTTCGGGTCGGTGCTGCGCAGCACCTGGCCGTAGCGGTTGTACTTGTCGAAGCTCGTCACCCGCCCCTTGGCATCCGTCACCGACTGCAGGTCGCCGTGCGTGTGATCGGCGTTCGTGTCGCCGAAGTAGCTGAAGCTGTACGAGTCGTCCAGGTCCACGCGCGCGCCGCGCACCGTCAGCACCTGGCCGTCCTGGTTGTAGGTCCAGCGCGTCACGCGCGCCGGCTCCCCGGGGATTGCGCTCGCGCTGAAGCCCAGTTGTCCGTTGGCGTCCGTCGTGCGCTGCACCAACTGCTTGCACAGCACCACGATCGGCTGGCCGTCCGGGAGCACTGCGCTGCCCGGCGCGCATGCTGCCACCGCGTTGCCCTCGGACGGGTCCGGCTGGCCGTTGTAGACGTTCGTCGTGACCTGGCCGGGTTCGGCCACCTTGCTGCGCACGCTCCACTGCGGGTGCCACTGCGTGCTGGTCTTGCGCGCGCCCGCCGGCAGCAATGCGGCGATCGCCGTCGCCGTGCTGCACGCCGCCTGCGTCGTCAGGCCCTCGACGCGCGTGGTCTCCTGCTGGCGTGCGTCGCTCTCGTAGCACGTGCGCAGTCCGTTGACGCTGTCCTGGCTGGCCAGGTTGCCCTTGTCGTCGTAGCTGTGCGTGCGGGTGCCCGCTGCGCTGCCCGATCCCGCCGCCTGCTCGACGCCTTGCAGGAAGTTGTGCCCGTTCAGCGTGCTCGCGCTCCAGCGCTGCGTCACCCCGTTCGGCTGCGTCACCACCACGTCCTGCGGCGTCGTCCAGCGCCACGCCCGCTCCGCCACCGCCCGCCCCGACGTGTGCACCATCTCGATGCCCGGCGCCACGCCGTAGCTCGTCGCGTACCGGCCCACGCCCCCGGCATGCTCGCTGCTGATCGCGTGGCCCGCTGCGTCGTAGGTGAACGTGGCGTACCACACGTCGGCCTCGTCGACGATGCCCGTCAGCGCCCGCACGAAGTTCGCGTCGCGGTACAGGAAGCGCCTGCTGCGCCCGTCCGGCCAGGTCAGCCCGTCCAGGTGCAGCTGCATCCCGTAGTTCACCGTGGTCGTCGCCCCCGCCGCATCCGTGAACCGGTACGGCAGGCCCCGGTAGTGCACGAACTCGTTGCCGTACTCGATGCCCAGCGTGCGCCCGTGGCCGTCGCCGGCACCCACCAGCTGGTCCACGGCCGTGCCGCTGTTGCCGTAGCTCAGCGTCAGGCGCCGTCCGTCGATCCACGCGATGCGGCTGAGCCGGCCCGTGGCGTCGTAGACCTCCTGCGCGTTCGCGCGCAGGTCGTCCAGGCGCAACCCGCCCGCCTGCGCCTCATCGGGCTGCAGCCGGTTGGCGCTGCCGCTGGCCGAGGCGTAGGGGCCACTGCCCTGGCGCCGGAAGACATCCAGCGTGCCGTCGCCGCGCGTCACCTGCACGATGACGGACCCATCCTCGGCCCCGGGCGTGGTGACGATGCGCCGGAACACGCTGGCGTGCCAGCCGGGCCGGCCGAACTCGGAGGCCATCAGCTCGGCCCCGCTGCCGTCGTCGGCGCTGGCATCGGTGTCGCCCGGCGTCTTCGTGATGAACTCGCTGCTGTCGTACGTGAACGTCAGCGCCAGCCCGCCCAGCCCCACCCCCAGGTCCACCGTCTCGCGCTTGACCCCGCGCAGCGGGTGGATCGGGTTGGCCACCGACGGGCCGCCCGCGCAGTTGCACGGCTGGGTGTTCGCCTGCGCCACCACCACCACCGGCACGCATTGCTTCTTCTCGGCATCCGGCGCAAAGCCGTCGGCGCAGCCGCACTCCAATCCCCCCTTGCTCACCGAATGCGCCGGGCACACCCCGTACCACAGCACGAGCGGGCTCCAGTACGCCTCGCCGCCCGTGCCGCCCGTGGAATGGTTGGTGCCCCGCGTCTGCGCGGTGATGTCATCCAGCGGCGCCGGTGCGGTGTCCATCACGCAGGTGCCGGCAATGCCTCGATCGAGCAGGTACCGGCAATGCGCCTTGATGACGTCCAGCGTCGTGTCGAAGCACCCCGGCGCCCATTGCGGCTTGGGCCTCGCGTACGGCTGCAGCTCATTGTTCCAGCCCGAAGCGCCCCAGCACTTCTTGTCCATCATGAAGCTGCCGCCTGCGTGCGCATCCGTCGCCACCGACAGCGTGCCCGCCAGCACCGCCACAACGAACGCCAGCGCGAACGCCAGCCGCTTCGCCATGCGCGGCAACGCCGCAGCGGCGCGCATCCATCTCGTTCTCATCGTCTTGTCCCTGATCCCAATGAACCGGCGCATTGGAGCCAAGGGCAATTCGCTTGGCAACTGGTGCGCATGGCCGTGTCAGCAACGCGCAACAGAAGTACGACCGACTGATCCGGGCGTCTTTTCGCCGTGCTACGCAAATGCTGCTCAATTTCCCACCTCCCGGCACGCCACAGGCATGCGCGAAGGCATCGAACTGAAGGGCGGAGACCGATGAGCCAACGCAGCTTTGCGATTCGGTCAACGAGCCTGCGCGCGCAATCGGATCGAATCGCTTTCAAGTCGTGCAAGAAGTCGCACCCCCCAAATACGTGGGAGATGACTTAAGAAATAAAGATGGCATCCCCCCTGGTGCAAGCCGAATTGCGTGGATAGACTGCGCTTCGAATTCTGGGAGGAGTTCCAAATGGTCCAGTTGCTGAAAGCACGTGTGCCGTTCCAACACGGCACGTCGAAGGCCCCGCTTCTCGTCGCTCGACGAAGTCATTCATGCGCCGCCACGCCTCGCTGGCGCCGCCCCTCGCCGCCGTTGATCGGCTAGCGACAGTCCCCGACCCGCACCTGTCTCCCGCTGCCTGAACCGCAGCCCGAGTCCGGCTTGGCCGTGCCTGATGCACGGCGATGCCGCAGTCCGTCCCTGTCGCCGCTTCAACCGATGTCCTCCCTTCGCGGACCCGAGCCCATGACGCTTCCTGCCTGCCTGCGCGCCAGACTCGCCTTCTCAGCCGTCGTCCTCACGGTGGCCGGGCTGTTGCCGCTGGCCGCGTCCGCGCAGACCGCGGTGTCCGGCGCGATCGGCGGCGACACGCGCTGGACCGCGTCCGACAGCCCCTACCTGCTGAGCGGCGAGGTCGCGGTGCAAGGCGGCGCGACGCTCAGCATCGATCCCGGCGTCACCGTCTACATGGCCGCTGGCGCGCGGCTCACGGTGCAGTCCGGCGCCGTGCGCGCGATCGGCACCGCGGCGCTGCCGATCCGTGTGCTGTCCGACAAGACGCGCCAAGGCCAGGCCGGCGCACCCGGCGACTGGGACCAGTGGGTCTTCGGCAGCGGCACCACCACCAACACGCGGCTCGAGCAGATGGTGTTCGAGCACGGCAAGGGCCTCGCGATCCGCGGCGCGGCGCCGGTGCTGAACTACGTCGACATCCGCAACCAGCAGGGCGCGGCCATCACGGTCGACCTCGCGGCCTCGCCCAGCGGCGTCGGCAACCGCGCCAGCGGCAATGCGTTGAACGGCATCGCGGTGCCGGCCGGCGACGTCACCGGCAGCGTGCGCTGGGGCCTGCGCGGCATTCCCTACGTGATCACCGCCGGCGCGGTGTCGGTCGGCGCCAGCCCGTCGCTCAGCGGCGTGTCGCCCGCGACGGTGGAGCAAGGCCAGACCGTCACGCTGACGGTGAACGGCACGCGGCTCACCGGCCTGTCCAGCGCCGCGTTCGACCGCCCTGGTCTGACGCTGACGCCGTTCAGCGGCGGCTCGTCCTCGCAGCTCTTCATGCAGCTGAAGGTGGATGCGACTGCCACGCCCGGTGCCGCCGGCCTGCGCCTGCAGGTCGATGCGGGCGAGGTGCTGCTGCCCAACGCGATCAGCGTGACCGCCCCGATGCCTGCCATCACGGCCCTCGATCCGGCCACCGTGCTGGCCGGTGCCGGCGCCAGCGAGATCACCGTGACCGGCCGCAACTTCGCGGCCAACTCCGAGCTCACGTTCAACGCCGCCGCGGTGCCGACGGTGGTCGTCAGCAGCACGCAGCTGCGCGGCACGCTGCCCAGCCAGCCCGCGCCGGTCACGCTGCAGGCGCAGGTGCGCACGCCCGATGCGGCGCACCCGGGGCAGTACCTGCTGTCCAACGCGTTCGCGCTGGCGGTGCAGGCGCCGGTGCCGCCCACCGTGGCCATCGAGCCGACGCCGATCGCGCTGCCGCCGGACGGCAAGGCGCGCGACATCACGATCCGCCTGTCCAAGGCCGACTACCGCGACAACACGCTCAACTTCTCGGTCTCGGACACCAGCAAGGCGACCGTCTCGCCGGCCAGCCTCGTGATCCCGGCCGGCCAGACCAGCGCGAAGATCACCATCGTGCCCAAGCTGACCGGCACGGTCACGCTAACCGCCGACTCGACCACGCTGGCGCGCATCAGCGTGCCGCTGTTCATCACCGCCGATTTCCGCGGCGCCAACACCGCCTATGCGTCGCCGGTCGGCGTCGTCGTGCAGTCCAACACGCCGGCCGCGACGCGCCAGGTCACAGCCGTCAACGCGATGGTCGGCGTGGCGGTGGGCGGCGTGCTGTCGCAGGTGGCACCGCGCTCGTGGACCGTCGGCAGCAGCACCGAGATCGCGATCACCGGTGCCGCCATCCCGGCCGGCGCGCAGGTCAGCGTGCTGCCGGCCACCGGCATCACCCTCGGGCCGGTCACGGTGAATGCGCAGTCCAGCGAATTGCGCGTCACGCTGACGACCGCGGCCGATGCCCCGGTCGGCGCCCGCAAGCTGGTGGTGCGCGACGCGGCCGGCAAGGAGGTCGTGTTCGCCAACCCCGCCGTGTCGGTGGTGCAGCTGATGACGGGCCTGCCGTCCATCGAGTCGATCGAGCCGATCTTCGGCAGCCGCGGCCAGCTGGTGAAGCTGGTGGTGCATGGGCGCCACCTGCAGCAAGGCCAGCTGCGCTTCGTGCCCGACACCGGGCTGCATCCGGACAGCGTGCCGGTCGTCAGCGCCAACGGACTGACGCTGAGCGCGCCGCTGCAGATCGATGCCGATGCACCCACCGGCAACCGGCTGCTGCAGGTCGTCACCCCGTCGGGCAGCAGCAGCGCAACGCTGTCGCCGGCCAACACCTTCACGGTGGCTTCGGTGGTGCGCGAGACGCTGACGCCGGTGGCCTCGCGCCTGGTCGGTGTCGTCGTCGGCAATGCCACGCCGCCGGCCGAGCCGGTGCAGCGCCAGCCGGCCTCGACGCTGGTCGGYGTGCTGCTCGGCACCGGCATCACCGAGGTGCACCCGAACACCGGCGTGGTCGGCACCACCACCACCGTCACCGTGCGCGGCGCCGGCCTGCAGGCGGTCAGCGGTGTCAGCATGACGCCGGCCGCCGGTGTCACGCTGGGCACGCCGACCGTCAATGGCGACGGCACGCAGCTGACTGTCGACATCACGGTCGATGCCGCTGCGGCCCTCGGGGCACGCCGCCTGACGCTGACAGCCGCCGGCAAGCCGGTGACCTTCTCGCGGCCCGGCGACGGCAGTTTCCTCGTCTCGGCGCCGGTGCCCGAGCTGACGGCCGTCGCGCCGCAGGTGCTGCAGGCCGGGCAGGGCACCGTCACGCTGACGGTGCGCGGGCGCAACTTCACCAACGTGTCGGCAGTGCGCATCGAGCCGCCGCAAAGCACGCTGATCGGGCCGTTCCAGGTCAACGCCGAAGGCACGGTGCTGACCTTCAACGCGACCGTGGCCGCCGGTGCCGTGTCGGGCAGCCGCGCGGTCGTCGTGACCACGGCCGCAGGCGAGTCCACCTCCACGGTGCAGCCGGGCAACCTGGTGCGCATCGCGACGCAGGTGGGGCCGACCTACGCCGGCATCTCGTCGCTGCCGGTCGGCGTGCTGGTCGGCAGCGGCGTCACGCTGCCGCCGGATCCGGTCAGCCGCTGGATCGGCTCGCCGCAGGTCGGTGTCGTGGTGGGCAGCGCGACGCCTGTCCCGCGGAGCGTCGACAGCACCGCGGCCAGCCCGGCCGTCGGCGTGGTTGTCGGCGCGGTGGCGCAGGCGATCAGCCCGACCGGCTGGCTGCAGGGCGCATCGGGCAGCGTCACGATCGACGGACGCGGGCTCGGCACGGTGACGACGGTCTCCGTGATGCCGGCCACCGGCCTGCTGCTCGGTGCCCCGGTGGTCAACGGCGACGGCAGCCAGCTCAGCCTGACGTTGTCGGTCGCGCCGGACGCGCCGCTCGGCGTGCGCTGGCTGCGCCTGGGCACGGCCGGCGGCGGCGCGGTGGCCTTCGCCAACCCGATGCTCGCGAACTTCGGCATCGGCAGCCTGCCGACCATGACCTCGCTCTCGCCCATCGTCTTCGAGCAGGGCAAGGGCGCGACGTTGGTCGTGCGCGGCAGCAACCTGAAGAACGTGCTGCGCGTCGTGTTCGCGCCGGGCAGCGGCCTGCGCCCGACCAGCGACATCGTGTGGTCGCAGGACGCGCTGGGCGAGCAGCTCAGCGTGTCCGTCACCGTCGACGCCGCCGCGCCGCTGGGCAACCGCGTCGTGCGCCTCGAGGTCTACGGCGGCCTCACCACAGCCGACCCGAACCCCGCCAACACCATCAACGTGGTCGCCCCGCAGTGACCGAGCCTGGATCAGCCATGTCCTTCTTCCATCCTTCTTCACGTCCTGTCGTCCACCCTGCTACGAGGAGCCCCTCCATGACACTTTCCACCTTCAAGCCCCAGGCGGCCTTCGTGCTGGCGGCGCTGGCGGCAGCCTCGGCGCAGGCGGCCTTCAACAGCGGCAGCACCGGTGCCGACGGCGCGCTGAACCCGACGGTCAACACCGAGATCCAGCTGCCCGAATCGGGCATCCTGAACTACACGACGGTCAACATCCCGAGCGGCGTGACGGTCAAGTTCAAGAAGAACACCGCCAACACGCCGGTGTTCATCCTCGCCAGCGGCAACGTGACGATCGCCGGCACGATCGACATCCGCGGCGCCGATGCCACGTCCACCGGCACCTACGGCGATGGCGTACAGGGCGATGACGCCATCCCCGGCGTCGGCGGTCCCGGCGGCTACGACGGCGGGCGCGGCGGACGCGACGATCCGCAGCAGCGGGTCGACATCATCCGCGGCGGCAGCGGCCTCGGCCCGGGCGGCGGCATGGGCGGCCTGGAGGGCGGCGACGGCTGCAACACCGTGGGCTACTACCACTACATCGGTACCGGCGGCGGCTATGCGACCAACGCCTTCCAGGCCTACGGCGCCGGCTACAACTGCACGGCATCGACCATCACCGTGTTCGCCAAGGCCTATGGCTCGCCGCTGTTGCAGCCGCTGCTCGGCGGCTCGGGTGGCGGCGGTGGTCGGGGCGGCACCGCCTTCCCGGGCTCCGGCGGCGGCGGCGGCGGCGGGGCGGTCCTGATCGCCTCGTCGGCGGTGCTGCAAGTGACCGGCACCATCAACGCGCGCGGCGGCGATGGCGGCGGCCTTGCGGGCGCCAATGCCGGCGGCAACGGCGCCGGCGGCTCGGGCGGCGCCATCCGCCTCGTCGGCACCACGGTGTCGGGCAACGGCAGCCTGCTGGCCGATGGCGGCTGCATCAACAGCAGCAACCAGCCGCGGCAGGCCTGCGGTGCGACCGGCTACTACAACCAGTACGGCGGCGCCCCCGGCCGCATCCGCATCGAGGGCGAGGCCATCACGTACTCCGGCGCCGCCAGCCCGGCCTACGTCGCCGACGTCCCCGGCCCGGTCTTCATCGCCGAGGCCCCGAGCCTGCGCATCGCCTCGGTCGCCGGCACGGCCGTGCCGGCCAACCCGACCGGCAATGCCGACGTGACGCTGCCGGCCAGCACCACCGGCCCGATCGACGTGGTGTTCCAGACCCTCAACGTGCCGGTCGGCAACACCGTGCTGCTGCGCGTCGTGCCGGCCTACGGCCAGGCCACCGAGGCGCTGAGCCCGGCCATCACCGGGTCTGCCGCGAGCGGCACCGCATCGGTGTCGGTGACGCTGCCGTCGGGCCCGAGCACGCTGCAGGCCACCACCACCTACACCGTGGTCGTGGCCGGCACGCTCGACCTGTCGCGCTTCGCGCAGAACGAAGCGGTCGAGAAGGTCGAGGTCACGGTCTCGATGGTCGGCGAGGCGACGGCCCGGCTGCTGACCGCCAGCGGCAAGGCCTACGACGTGTCGTACGCGGCACTGCGCGCCGCCGGCTTCCGCGGCTGACGATCCGCGCGCAGCGCCCGCCCCCCGCCGAATCACCCACTGGTTTGCACAGGACCATGATGACGACAGAGGTCAACCCCACCGTGCGGCGTGCGCTGGCCACGCTGACGACCGTCGCGCTGGCGGTCAGTGCGGTCTCGACGCGATCGGCCGAGCTGATCGTCGACGACGGTGTCGTCATCAAGTTCGGCGGCGACGCACAGCTGGTGCTGCGCGACAAGCTGACGGCCGGCAAGGGCGTGGTGCTGACCAGCCAGAACGACGACACCAACGGCGGGCAGACGAATGCCACCGCACAGGTGCCGGCGGCCGGCGACTGGCGCGGCCTGCGCCTCGAGAAATCCGCTGCCGCCTTCGGTGCCCTGTCGCTGAGCGACTGGACGGTGCGCTATGCCGGCGGCGGCGAGGCCGGTGCGGCGGTGACGCTGCGCGGCTTCAACCCCGGCCTGCAATACCTGCAGGTGATGGACGGCACGACCGGCCTGCGCCTGCTCGACGGCGCTGCGCCGGCCATCACCGGTTCCAGCTTCCTGCGCAATGCGATCGGCCTGGACGCCGACGGCGCCAGCGCCCCCGTCATCGGCAGCACGCAGTTCGCCGGCAACACCACGCAGGCGATCCTGAACCGCACGCCGGCCACGCTGATCCAGGCCACCGGCAACTGGTGGGGCCACCCGAGCGGCCCGAAGGACGTGCTCGCCAACCCGCAAGGGCAGGGCGATGCCGTGTCCGCCGGCGTCAACTACGCCAACTACCTGGCGCTGGCGCCGCTGATCGCACCGTCGGTGCGGCTGGCGAGCCCGCTGCCGTTCTACGAAGGCCGCACCGTCACGCTCGACGTGGCCTGCATCAACGCCACCGAATTCCGCGTCGCCGAAGGCACGGCCTTCGCCGGCACCTCGTTCCAGGCGCTTGCCAACGGCCGCGCGACGGTCGATTTCACCGTCTCCGAAGGCGACGGGCTGAAGCCGATCAGCGTGCAGTTCCGCAATGCGTCGGGTACCGTGACCACCGCATCGCTGTCGGGCGGCGTGCTGGTCGACACGCAGGCGCCGCAGCTCGCGATCAACAACCCGGCCCCGGGCAGCATCGTCAGCGGCCCCATCACCGTCGAGGCGAGCGCGAGCGATGCCTCCGGCGTCGCCAGCGTGCGCTTCTACCTCGACGAGCAGCTCGTCGCGACGCGCACCGCCACCCCGTACAGCTTCGCCTGGAACACCGACACCAGCACCGACGGCAACCACAGCTTCCGCGTCGTCGCGCTCGACCAGGCCGGCCGCAGCGCCGAGCTGAGCCGCGCCGTGACGCTGTCGCGCGCGCCCGTCCTGCCCGACACCGATGGCCCGCAGCTGGCCGCCGTGTCCGCGGGCGGCACGGCGCTCGCCAACGGCGCCAGCTTCGCGCGCAACACCACGATCACCTTCAGCGCCAGCGACCGCAGCGGCATCTCGCGCATCGAGCTGCTGCTCGACGGCGCGGTGGTCGGCACCGCCAGCGGATCCGGCAGCTACAGCGTGCCGTTCAGCCTGGCCAACGTCGCCAACGGCGCGCACACGCTGGGCCTGCGCGCGACGGACTCGCTGGGCAACGTCAGCACCACCAGCTACAGCGTGACGGTCGCGCATGCGGTGCCCGACGCGCCGCAGCTCGCCGCCCCGGCCAGCGGCAGCACGACGCGCAGCGCCGATGCCATCGTCAGCGGCACGGCCGCCGCCGGCGCCAGCGTGCAGCTGACGCTGAACGGCCAACCGGCCGGTGCCGCCATCGTGGCCGGCAGCGACGGCCGCTTCAGCGGCCCGTTGACGCTGGTCGCCGGCAGCAACCAGATCCGCGCCACCGCGACGGATCAATGGGGCAGCAGTGCGCCGTCCGCGGCCCTGACGGTGACGCTGGACGTCACCGTGCCGGCCAGCCCGGCCAACCTGACGGCGCTGGCGCAACCGCAGGGCAAGGTGCGCCTGTCGTGGACGCGCTCGACCGATCCGAACGCGACCGGCTACGACCTGTACCGCGCGGCCAACGCCTTCACCGGCATCGGCGAGGCGGTCAAGGTGAACGCGAGCCTGCTGAGCGCGACCACGGTCGACGACCTGCCGGTGCAGGACGGCACCTGGTACTACCGCGTCGTCGCGGTCAACGCGGCCGGCACGCCGTCGCTGCCGACCAACCAGGTGCAGGCGCTGTCCGACAGCACCGCGCCGAAGGCCGTGTCCATCGTCTACACGCCGCTCGGCAAGGTCGATGCCGCCACCGGCCGCATCGGCCAGGGCCGTGTCAACCTGGTCGTCACCGTCACCGAGGTCTTGCAGGCCACGCCCTACCTATCGATCGTGCCGCAGGGCGGCACGCCGCTGCCGGTGGAACTGGCGAAGACCGGCGACAAGACCTACGCTGGCAGCATCGTCGTCGACGCGTCCACCGCGTCGGGCGTCGCCAACGCGCTGTTCTCGGCACGCGACCTGGTCGGCAACCGCGGGACCGACGTCGATGCCGGTGCCACGCTGCGCATCGACACCGAAGGCCCGGCGCTGTCGGGCATCGTGCTGACGCCGTCCTCGCCGATCAAGAACGACGGCGCACCGGTGCTGCAGGGCACGTTCACGTTCAGCAAGGCACCGAAGAACGGCGCGACGCCGCAGGTGAGCTACCTGCTGTCGGGCCCGGTGCGTTCGCCGATCGCGGTGGGCGCGCTGACGCAGGTCAACGCCACCACCTGGCAGGCCGCCTTCACGCTGCCGTCCGACGGCGGTCAGGCCGGGCCGGAGACGCTGGTCTTCAGCAGCCAGGCGATTGACGACCTCGACAACGTGTCGAACAAGGTCACGGCCTTCAACCGCTTCCAGGTCTACCAGGGCAACCTGCCGCCGCTGAACGTGCCCTTCGGCTTCACGGCCAAGGCGCAGCCGGGCGGCAAGGTCAAGCTGAACTGGCAGGCGGTCGACGGTGCCGCCAGCTACCAGCTGTACCGCCAGGCCCCGGGCCAGGCCGAGCTGCAGCCGCTGGTGCGTGCCGGCGGCGTGGACTTCGTCGACCAGTCGCCGCAGGACGGCACGTACCGCTACGCCGTGGCGTCGGTGCGCCAGTCCAACGGGCAGGAATCGGTGTCGGGCCAGAGCGCCGCGGTCGAGGTGGTGACCAGCGCGACCGCGCCGGGCGCGCCGCAGAACCTCGCGCTGCAGCTCACCGGCCAGGGCATCTACGCGAGCTGGCAGCCGCCGCTCGCGAGCACGGTCGACTACTACAACCTGTACCGCGCCTCGGGCACCAGCATCACCAGCATCGAGGGCCTCGCGCCGCTGAAGACGCGCATCAAGAACCCGGTGACCTACGACACCAGCCCGTCGCCGTCGCAGGGTGCCTACGTGGTGACCGCGGTCGATGCGGCCGGCAACGAATCGGCGATCTCGAACTCGGCCTACCTGAACGCCAGCCTGCTGCCGGTGCGCGACCTGAAGGTCGAGCAGCTGGGCAACGAGCTGCCGGTGCTGAGCTGGAACGCGCCGAACGGCAACGTCGCCGGCTACCACGTGTACGTGGGCCCGGATGCCAGCCGCGTGCGCCTGACGAGCAGCCCGACCACCGCCACGCGCTTCACCGACACCGGCTACACCAGCGGCGAACGCCGCTACACCGTGGCCACGGTCGATGCGAACGGCGTCGAGCTGCCGCGCGTCGTGCTGCTGCCGGCGGTCGGCACGCAGCTGGCCGGCGGGCTGCCGGTCAAGCGCGGCGTGATGAACAAGCTGCAGGTGCAGGTGGCCAACACCTCGTCCGGCGTGCTGGCGGGCGTGCGCGCGGTGGTGCGCGTGCCGGTCAACAAGGACTCGACGCAGTTCAAGGACCACCGGTCCGAGCCGTTCATGCTGGCCGCCAACGAGACGCGCCTGGTGCCGGTGATCGTCGGCGGCTACGGCGAGATGCCGTCGCTGGCGGCCGGCCAGGTCGGCGTCGAGATCGCGCCGGAGGACGGCGAGGTGGTCAAGCTGAGCCGCAACGAGAACCTGGACGTCATCGACGGCAGCCTGGTGGTCGGCATGGCGACCGAGGAGTTCACCCGCGGTGGCACCGGCAAGCTGCGCCTGACGATCGAGAACACCAGCGAGGTCGACGTCGAGCTGCTGACCGCCACCAACGGCGGCAACAACGACTCGTCCGAGCTGCGCTTCAAGATCGTCGATGGCGACGGCAACGTGCTGGCGACGCAGGCCTACAAGCAGGCGCTCGGTGCCAACGTGCTGACACTGACCAACGGGCTCACGGTGGCGCGCATCGCGGCCGGCTCGAGCTACACCTCGGACAGCTTCAGCCTGAACGTGCCGGGCGGCAGCCCGAACAACATCGCGGTGCGGCTGGAGGTCGACAAGCTGCGCTACCACACCGGCCAGGAGGATGAAGTCAGCATCGCCGGCCGCGGCACCGAGAAGGGCGTGTCGCTGCTCGACACCGCCTACTACGGCGAGGTGACCGACGTCAGCCCGATCAGCTCGTTCGGCGACCAGGACGTCACCATCACCGGCCGCGCGCTGGACCGCCGCGGCAACGTGCCGCTGCCCAACACGCGCCTGAAGCTGGTGCTGAACCAGCAGGGCTTCGAGCGGGTGTTCAGCGTGCTGACCGATGGCAGCGGGCAGTTCAGCTACGTCTTCAAGCCGACGCTGACCGACTCCGGCCTGTACAAGGTGTCGGCGGTGCACCCGGAGATCACCGACCGGCCRGAGCAGAAGGCCTTCACGATCAACCGCGTGACGGTGGGCCCGACGCCTTACAAGCTGGATGTGCCGCGCAGCTATGCCTTCAGCATCCCGTTCTTCGCGCAGGCCGGGCCGGGCACCTCGGCGGCGAACCTGCGGCTGACGCTGGACGCGGCGAGCCAGCCGACCGGCCAGCTGCCGGCGGGCATCACGGTGCAACTGCCGGCGCCGGTGACGCTGGCCGAGCGCCAGCGGCTGAACGTGCCGGTGAGCTTCGTCGCCAACAACGATGCGCAGGCAAGCGGCTCGCTGATCTTCAACGTGGTCAGCGACGAGCATCCGCTGTCGCCGATCGGCCAGGTGACGGTGAACTACACGCTGTCCGAGGCCAAGCCCTTCCTGACTGCAAGCCCGAGCTTCGTCGAGACCGGGCTGGCGCAGGGCGGCAGCGAGACCGAATCGGTGCTGGTCGAGAACAAGGGCCTGCAGGAGGCGCTGAACCTGCGCTTCACGCTGACCAAGCCCGATGGCTCGGCGGCGCCGTCGTGGGTGTCGATCGCGAGCCGCGCCGACGGCACGATGGCGGTGGGCGACAAGCGCTCGGTCGACATCGCGTTCACGCCGCCGGCCACGCTGGCCGAGGGCGTGTACGAGTTCCGGCTCAACGTGCAGGGTGACAACGTCGCGCAGCAGTCGCTCAACGTCTATGCCAGCGTCACGCAGAGCGGCCAGGGCAACGTGCTGTTCAAGGCGGCCGACATCTACACCGCCACGGTCGACAAGCAGGGCCACCTGATCCCGGGCCTGGCGGGCGCGCGCATCACGGTGCAGAACGAAGACGTGGTGACGGTCACGCAGGAGCTGCTGACCGATGCGGTCGGCGAGGCGCTGTTCCAGAACCTGCCGTCCGGGCGCTACAAGTTCCGCGCGACGGCGGCCAACCACCAGGAGATCGGCGGGCGGCTGATCGTCAAGCCGGGCATCACGTTCAACCAGTCGGTGTTCCTCGACTACAACCTGATCACGGTCGAGTGGAGCGTGCGCGAGATCACCATCCAGGACCGCTACGACATCACGCTGAACGCGACCTTCGAGACCGACGTGCCGGCCGCGGTGGTGGTGCTGCAGCCGGCCAGCGTGAACCTGCCGAAGATGAACGCGGGCGACGTGTACTACGGCGAGCTGAGTCTGACCAACTTCGGGCTGGTGCGCGCCGACAGCGTGGTGCGTACCTTGCCGGCCAGCGACGCCTTCTTCCGCTACGAGTTCCTGGTCGACGTGCCGACCTCGCTCGAGGCCAAGCAGCGCGTGACCATCCCGTACCGCGTGGTGGCGCTGCAGCCGCTCGACCAGGCGGCGACCAGCGGCACGGCCAGCGGGGGTGGCTGCTACAGCTACAGCAGCCAGTTCTCGGTGGCGTGCAAGTTCCGCTGCGCGAACGGCACCGAATCGGGCTGCGGTTCGGCGATGTCGTGGTTCTCCGTCAGCAACAGCTCGTGCCCGGCCGGAGGCGGCGGCGGCGGCGGTGGCGGCGGCGGCGGGGGTGGCGGTGGGGGTGGCGGCGGCTGGGGTGGAGCAGGTGCCAGCACGCCGATCAAGATGAAGGGCAAGAAGTGCGTCTTCATTCCCAAGGGAGGGACGCAATGCGATTGAGCCGGGTCCTCCTCTGCTGGCTGCTGGCGTGCGCAGCCGTGTCGGCGGTACAGGCCGAGGACAGCCGCAATGGCTTGGTCGTGACCTCGCCGAACGGCTACGCGAACCTGGCGGCCGAGGACCTGCAACTGCGCAGCACGGTGGGTGCGGTGCGCTGGACGCGGTCGTGGAACGGTCAGGAGTGGAAGTTCAACCCGCAGTGGGAGAGCCTGTCGCAGAGCTGGAGCAACCTGACGGGCAGCCAGACGCAGGACTCGAGCGGCAGCCTGGCTTCGGGCAACAGCGACGGGTCGGGCGTGGTGCTGGACACGCCGGCCCCGGGCAGCGCTGGCTCGGTGAGCATGAGCAGCGGCGGTGGGGGGGGCGGTGAAGGCTGCTGGGTCTGGGTGGACGAAGACTGGCAGCCGACCTACTCGGCGGTGATCGAGGTCAGCACGGGGCTGCGCGACGCGGGCCCGCTGATCCCGCTGCGCAGCACGCCGTTCAACCGGGTGATGCCGGAAGCCGGCAGCGACTATGCGCCGGGCATGCGCGTGAGCGTGGACTACGCGAGCCTGTGCGCGGGCAGCAGCAGCGCGAGCGGTGCGGTGTCGATGGAGGGCATCCGCCGCATCAACGAGTTGCACCTGGGCGACAACGGGCGCTATTCGTTCAACAACCGCACGGTGCTGGAGAAGCGCGCGGTGCGGCAGCAGGCACCCGCATCGGCAGCGCAACTGGCGAGCGGCCAGGTGGCGCCGGCGCCGGTGAACAACGACAAGGGCTACCGCTGGATCGATCGCACGGGGGCGTGGATCGACTACAACACGCAGGGCCAGGTGGTGGCCTATGGCGATCGCAACAACAACACCGTCTGGCTGGTCCGGGATGCCGGCGGCACGTTGCGCGGGGTGGTGGATGCGAACGGGCGGGTGCTGCTGACGCTGCACTACACGGGCGAGCTCATCACCGAGGTGCGCGACTACCCGGTGGCCGGGCTGGCGCAGGACCTGCCGGCGCGCTCGGTGAAGTACGCGTACGACGAGCGCAACCGGCTGACGCAGGTGACCGACGTGCGCGGCAACGTGGTGAAGTACGARTACGACATCGGCAACCACATCGTCAAGATCACCGACCAGGAAGGGCATGCCGAGACGCTGCTGTACGCGGGCGAGACGGTGAAGAAGCGCACAGCGCCGGATGGCGGGGTGACCGAGTACGAGTTCGACTACGACGACACCAACAAGCAGTTCGTCAGCAAGATCACCGGGCCGGAGACGCCGGCGGGGCGGCGCGTCGAGGACCTCACGCAGAACCGGGTGGGCAAGCTGGTGCGGCGGCTGTACAACGGGCAGGTCGATGCGGAGATGCGCTACGACACCGGGGCGCGCGCCGAGACGGTGACCAATGCGCGCGGTTTCACGACGCGCACCACGCGCAATGAATTCGACCAGCCGGTCGAGCTGGTCAACCCGGACGGCACGACCCGCAGGTACAGCTACTCGGCCGCCAACCTCGCGGTGACCGAGAGCGTCGACGAGGCAGGCATCAAGTCGGCCTACCTGCGCGATGCGCGCGGCAACCTGCTGAAGCTGACGCAGGCCGTCGGCACGCCGCAGGAGACGGTGATCGAGTACGAGCGCAACAGCCTCGGCCAGGCCACCCGCACGACGCGCAAGGGGCGCACCGAAGCCAACGGCACCGTCACGCCCGATGCGGTGTGGCTGTCCGAGTTCGACGCGCGCGGCCAGCTGCAGAAGATCACCGATGCCGAGGGGCATGAGCATCGCTACGTGTTCGACCGCGCCGGCAACACCGTCGGCTACACCGATCCGCGCGGCAACGCCACGGCCTACGAGGTGGACGCGGACGGCAACCTGGTGAAGATCACCGATGCGCTCGCGCGCGTCGTGACGCTGTCATACGACAAGCTCGGCAGTGCGCTGAGCCAGGCCGACGGTCGCGGCAAGGTGGTGCGTGCGGCCTACGACGCGATGGGCCGCGTGACGCAGTACACCAATCCGGTGGGCGGCGCCTACAAGCTGCAATACGACGCGCAGGGCCAGGCGATCCGCGAGACCGACGAAGACGGCCGCACCAGCCTGTCGGAGTTCGACAACCTGCTGCGGCTGACGAAGCATGTCGACCCGCTCGGCAACGCCATCCGATACGGCTACCAGATTCCGGACGGTTCCCAGGCCGGGCAGCGCGGTTCGCTGAACGGCCCGACCGAGATCGTCTACCCGACCTTCACGCAGCGCCTGCGGTACGACGCCGGCGAGCGCACCACGAGCGAGACCTTGCTGAATCCGACCGGCCACGGCATCGAGGGCCTGGTCAGCAGCACGGCATACGAGGCGCGCGGCCTGGTCAAGAGCGACACCGACGCCAACGGCAAGACGAGCTCCAGCGAGTACGACGCGCTGGGCCGGCTGACCGCGACGATCGACAGCCTGGGCAACCGGACGCAGGCGCTGTACGACGTGCGCGGCAACCTGCTGCAGATCACCGATGCGAAGGGCCGGGCCAGCAAGTTCGAATACGACCGCAACAACCAGGTCGTGAAGGAAATCCTGCCGCTGGGCCAGGTCACGCAACTGTCCTATGACGAGGTCGGCAACCTGACCGGGCGCTCCGACCCGAACGGCAACCAGGCCACCTATGCCTACGACAGGGTCAACCGGCTGGTCGATGTCAAGCAATACCGAAGCGGCAACGTGCTGGTGCGCAGCACCCACTACACGTGGGACGACTCGGACAACCTGACGTCCTGGACCGACACCGACCTGACCCGCCCGGAGGGCCAGCAGAGCACCGCGGCCACTTCGACCTACGACGATGCCAGCCGCCTGACCGGCGAGACCGTCAGCTACCCGATGCCCGACGGCGGTACCACCACGCTGAGCTACGGCTACGTCTACAGCGCCGGCGGCCGCAAGACGCAGCTGACCTGGCCGGACGGCAGCGCGATCGGCTACGGCTACAGCGGTCACGCCGAACTGGAGACGGTGACGATCCCCGGCGAGGGCAGCATCAGCGTCAACGAATTCAAGTGGCTGGCGCCGGCCAAGGTGACGCTGCCCGGCGGCGGCACGCAGGAGCGCACGCTCGACGGCCTGCTGCAGATGGAAGGCCTGAAGGTGAAGACCCCCGGCCAGCAGACCGTGCTGAGCGTGGCCAACACCTTCGGCAAGGTGCAGGAGCTGAAGACCAGCAACCGCACCGACACGGCGAACAACGTCAGCACCAGCCGCAACAGCAGCTTGGCGTACGACGACGAGGTGCGCCTGACGCAGGCCACGGTGGATGCGGGTGTATCGGGGAGCGAGACCGAGACCTTCACGCTGGATGCGGTGGGCAACCGCGTCGCCCACAGCCGGGTCAGCGGCGCCTGGACCTACGACGACAACAACCGCCTGCTGCAGCGCGGCAGCGGTGCCGCGGCCACCCGCTACGAGTACGACGAGGCCGGCAACCTGACGAAGATGACCGAGCCCGGCGGCAAGGTCACGCAGTACGGCTACGACACGCAGAACCGCCTGGTCGTGGTGACCGACGGCGCCGGTCAGCTGGTCGCGCGCTATGGCTACGACCCGCTCGACCGCCGCCTCTGGCGCGAGCAGTACCGCCACCAGGACGGCGCGGCGCTGGCGCCGGCCACGCGCACCTACTACCTCTATGCCGACGAAGGCCTGATCGCCGAGAGCCGGCACGACATCGTGCTGAACGCGGACGGCAGCGTGGCGAGCGGGGGCGCGCCGGCCATCGTGACGCAGTATGGCCCGAGGCCGGATGCCGAGTTCAGCACTGGCATGCTGTTCGCGAAGACGGCCGACAGCAACGGCGGAACCACGGTGGCCTACCTGCATGCCGACCAGCTGGGCACGCCGATCCAGGCCACCGACCGCGCCGGCAATGTCGTGTGGGCCGCCAGCTACAACGTCTTCGGCAAGGCCACCATCACCACGCCGGCCGCGACGCCCGAGCATCCGACCGTCGCGCTGAGCCTGCGCTTGCCCGGGCAGGTCGAGGATCCCGAGACCGGCCTGCACTACAACTACCGGCGCTACTACGACACCAGCACCGGCCGCTACATCACGCAGGACCCGATCGGTCTGGCGGGTGGAGACAACCGCTACCGCTACGTCGAGGCCAACCCGGTCAACCTGTTCGATCCGACAGGCGAGATCCTCCCGGCGGCCGTCGTCGCTGCCGCCGAGATGATCGCGGCCTGTACCGCCGAGTGCTCGCTGCTGGACACGGCCGAGAAGGTCGTCACCGGCGAATGCAATGACGTCGGCCAGACCGTCAAGGATTGCGCGCGCGACTGCGCGCTGACGCTGGGGATCGGCTGGGCCGCCAAGAAGGCCTGGAAGTACGGCAAGAAGCTGTGGGACCGGATTCCGTGTGCGATCCAGAGCTTCCCGCAGGAAGCGCTGGTGCATGTGAAGCCGCGCGGTGCATCGCCGCAGGACGCGTGGGCAGCGAAGGCCGAACTGAAGCCGATCGGCGAGCTGCAGGTCGGTGACGAAGTCCTGGCCTTCTCGGAGTGGAAGAGCAAGGGCTCGTCGCCGCAGGCCGACGAACGCCTGGGCTACGAGAAGATCACGGACATCTTCTCGAGCCACAAGGAACAGCTGCTGGTGCACCTGGGCCTGGACAACGGCGAGACGGTCACGGCTACCGAAGGCCATGCCTTCCGCACGACGCAGGGCTGGCGCGACGCCGCGCTGATCGAGCGCGGCAGCCAGCTGGTCGGCAAGGGCACGGGCGAAGCGGGCCCGGTGCGCACGGTGGTCGACGTGCGCACCGAGCGCAAGGTGCTGACCGTGCTGAACCTGGAGGTGGCGAATGCCCACACCTACTTCACGGGTGCCGACGGATTGCTGGTGCACAACCACGGCAATTCGAAGAGCTGCAGCAAGTTCCAGTACCTGTACGAGATCTTCAACAAGAAGACCGGCACGACCCGCAAGTACGGCGTCACCGGCACCCCTCCGCGTGCGAACGGCACCCTGCCGCGGCCCAATTCGCAGCTGGGCCCGGGCGAGGACTACCGCATCGTCGACACCGCCGGCAATCGAGCCGACATCCTGCAGAAGGAAAAGGACGCGGTCGATGCCTACAAGGCGGCCAACGGCAGCAAGCCCGTGGGGAACAAGCGGCCATGAGCCTCCTGCGCGACGTCGACCTGACGCTGTGTGGCGTCGAGACGCAGCCGGACTGGTTCTGGCGGCGCCTGCCGGTCGAGTACCTCTTCTACCGGCAGTTGCGTGCGCTGAAGATCGCGACGCCGGACGTCATGAAGGTCCGTGTCTGCTGCGCCGCTGCCGCCAGGCCGTACGACGGCAACCTGGTGGACGGGGTCAGCTCGGTGGAGGTGCAGGCCGACTTCGCCGCGCTGGAAAGCCTGCCGGCGATGGAGCTCAGCCGCTCCTGCGTGGGCCTGATGGCCGCCGGCGTGAAGGCGGTGCTGGCGTTTTTCGGCGTGGCCGCGACAGGCATCGACGAAGCCGGCGAGCGTGCCTTGGCCGAGCTGGAGGATTTCTCCATTCCGGTCGGCAAGCCCGTCAAGCATCCGCAGGCGGGCCTGTCCGCGCAGCTTCACGTGCAGTTGGTCGATCAACTGCAGGCTTGCGTCGCGGTGCTGGTGCTCAAGGCGGGCCGCAAGCAGGTGGGGCTGGTGCCGGTCTGCACGACCTTCCCGTTTCCGGAGTCCGCGCTCGACAGCTTCAAGTCGCTGACCTGGGTGGGCCGCGGCGCGGTCGAGGTGGGCTTTCGCATCGCGGGTACGCCGGCCCGCACGCTGTTCGGCCGCACCAATTTCGACTGCGCGGGGCTGGACCACGTGAAGCTGGCGTCGCAGACCGAGGCGATGCCGCCGTTCTTTGCACGAGACGTCGTCTTTGCGGTCGACCTTGCAGCGATCACGGGCGCCCAACCATGAACACCTTGACCCACCGGATGAGTCGGCACCTGGGGCGCACGGCATCGGTCGCCATCCTGCTGCTGCCGGCCATCTGCCGTGCGGCGGACGCCGGCAGCACCGCCTACCGCACCGGCAAGGCCGCCGGCTACGTGGTGGGCGGCCTGCTGCTGTTCTTCCTCGCTCGCCGCCTGCTCGGCGGCTTGGCCTGGGCGCGCTGGCTGATCGTGCCGGCCATCGCCATCGCGCTGTTCCGCCTGCACCCGTTCGGCGGCGGCACAGCAGGCGGCGACCTTGACAGCGACCAGATCCGCGCACTGGCCGCCGGCGTGCGCGCCGACGAGGTCGTCATGTATTCGACCACCGAGTGCGTCTACTGCGCCCAGGCCAAGGGCTGGCTGAGCCAGAACGGCTTCGCCTTCACCGAATGCAACATGAGCCTCAGCCCGGCCTGCGTGCAGGACTTCACCCGCTTCGGCGGCACCGGCACGCCCTACCTGGTGGTGCGCGGCCACCACATGAAGGACGGCTTCGACTCTGACCAGTTCATGGCCCTGCTGAGCCCCTGACGGCCGGCCCCTCCACGCCCACCCGAGCACGAACGACGATGGACCACACCACCACCGCAC
>NZ_JBFUEB010000086.1:0-26293 GCF_056404395.1 Rhizobacter sp. P2_D12
ATATGCCGGCCGGCATGCGGCACAGCGCGCCGGCGGGCAGCACGGCGGCCTCGGCGAACGCGCCACCGACGGTGGGCTCCAGGCGGCCGACGACGCGATCGCCGGCCTTGAAGCCGGTGACGCCCGGGCCCACCGCGTCGACCACGCCCGCGACGTCGGTGCCGAGCGTGTACGGCAGCGCGATCGGGAAGACGGCCTGCATGCGGCCCGACAGCATGTGCAGGTCCAGCGGGTTCACGCTGGCGGCCTCGACCCGGATGCCGATGTGGCCGGGGCCGGGTGGGACCGGGTGGAGGTCTTCCAGGGCAGCCTGGGCCGGGGCACCGAACTCGTGGATGCGAAGGGCTTTCATGCGGGGAAGCTCCCCAGTTGCTGGAACACGCCGAACCAGTCCTCGAGGTGCCATGTGCGTCGGATCCGCCCGCCATCGAGTTCGTGGAACTCGTGGATGCGGAAGCTCACCTTCTTGCCGGTCGCGGGGATGCCGAACAGCGGCCCGCGGTGCGTGCCGGTGATCTCGGCGCGCACGCCGATGCGCCCCGGCACCTGGATCATGTCGTGCACGGTGATCTGCACGTCCGGCAGGGCTTCGATGAAGCCGAGGATGATGGGCTTCAGGCCGTCGGGGCCGGGGCCCTGCCCGGGGGCCAGCGGGATGTCGTCCCAGTCGGGCGTGACGGCGCTGTCCATCAGGCCGGGGTTCTTGTCGCTGAAGGCGCGGTACAGCGTTTCGACGGCCAGGCGTTCTGCCTGCAAGCGCGCGGTCTCGGGGGAATTCATCGGATCGATCCTTGGGGGTCTGCGGAAGGGATGCGGTCATTCTGGGCAGCCCCCTGCGATCCGTCCAACAAATGATCGATATGAACGTATATTCGATCCATGGATTTTCATGGCATCGACCTGAACCTGCTGGCCGCCTTCGACGCGCTGATGAGCGAGCGCAACGTGACCCGCGCCGCAGCACGTGTGGGCGTGAGCCAGCCCGCGATGAGCGCGGCGCTGTCGCGGCTGCGCACGCTGCTGGGCGACCCGCTGTTCCTGCGCAGCGCCGAGGGACTGCTGCCCACGCCGCGCGCACGCGACCTGGCGGGCCCGGTGTCGCAGGCCCTGCGGCAGATCGAATCGGCGCTCGTCAGCAAGCCGGCGTTCGTGCCGGGCGAGGCGTCGCTCACCTTCACGCTGGGCCTGTCCGACTACCCCGCCTTCGTGCTGCTGCCGGCGCTGCTGCAGGCGCTGGGCAGGCAGGCGCCGGCGGTGGGCGTCAACGTGCATGCGTTCAGCGACCGCGATCGCGCCGTCGAGCTGCTGGACGCGGGCACCATCGATGCGGCGATCGGCGTGCCGCCCACGCAGCCGGAAAGCCGGATCCTGGCGCGGCCGCTGCTGCGCGACGAGTTCGTGACCATCGTGCGGCGCGAGCACCCGGCGGCCCGGCGCGGCATGGACATGAAGACCTACCTGTCGCTCTCCCACGTGCTGGTGTCGCCGGAGGGCGATCGCCACGGCCACGTCGACCAGGCGCTCGCGCCGCTGGGCAAGAACCGCACGCTGGGGCTGACGCTGCCGCACATGTTCGCCGCGCCCGCCGTGGTGGCCCGCACCGACCTGACGGCCACGGTGCTGCGGCGGGTGGCGCTGCATGCCGGTGATCGGCGCAGCCTGGTGCTGTTTCCGCCGCCGGTGCGCCTGCAAGACGTCGTCTTCGACCTCATCTGGCACCGCCGCAACGATGCGCATCCCGCGCAGCAGTGGCTGCGCGACCTGATCGCGGCGACCGCTGCCAGGCTGTGAAAGGCAAAGCACCCTCGCGCCCGACGGCCTTGCCGGCGGCGCTTGACATTGCCACGGGGGAAGGTTCTAGACTGCGCTCGCTGTGAAAATCGTCCGCGTCCTCCTGCTGGTGTTCCTCGCGCTGCTGCTCCCGATCCGGGGTGCCGTCGCGGGGGCGATGCTGTGCCCGCAAGGCAGCCCGCCGCCGGTGCACGAACAGGCGGCCGGGCATCACGGACACGACCTGCACGGCCAGGACGGCCATCACCAGCAGGCCGAGCACGCCGGCCACGACGGCGGCTGCAACCTCTGCGCGAGCTTCTGCTCGATGACCCCCTTGCTCAGCGCGATGCCGGCGCTCGTGCCGTCGCCCCTGGCCGCGACGCTGAGTTTTCCGGCCCTGTCGGCCCCGGCGCCGACCTTCCAGTCCGGCGGCCAGGACCGTCCGCCCCGAAGCACCTGACCCTGCACGGCCTCCGCTGCGAGGCCTGAAGGCGCTCGTGCGTTCGACGCACGGGCTTCGGCCGGCACACGCCTCGCGTGAGCCGGTGCACCAGACCGCTTTGAACCATGACCCTCCAATTTGCCGCCGCGGCCGCTGCCGCCGTGGTGCTGACCGGTTGCGCGTCGCTCTCGCCGGATGGCGGCTTCGACCGCGTCGCCGCGTTGACACGTGAACGCACCGGCACTGCGCCCACCTGGCAGCGAACGCCCGCGCAATCCGACGCCGCGAAGGCCCGCGTGGCCGAGCTGCTGAAACCGCCCCTCGCCGTCGACGCCGCCGTCGAGGTCGCGCTGTTGAACCACCCGGGCCTGCAGGCCGGCTTCGCCGAACTCGGCATCGCCGACGCCGAGCGGGTGCGCGCCGGTCGCCTGCGCAATCCGTCGCTCCGCTTCGGCCGCCTGTCCGGCGGCGGCAGCACCGAGATCGACCGCGGCGTGATGTTCGACGTGCTCGGGCTGTTGACGCTGCCCGCCGTGTCGCGCCTCGAACAGGACCGCTTCGACACCGTGCAGCTGCAGGCCGCGCTCGAGGCCGTCGGCGTCGCCGCGGAGGCCCGCAACGCCTGGTTCGATGCGGTGGCCGCGCAGCAGCTGCTGGCGTACCAGGGGCAGGTGATGGAGGCCGCCGAGGCTGCCGACGAGCTGGCGCGCCGCATGCTCGCTGCCGGCAATTTCAACAAGCTGGACCGGATGCGCGAGCAATCCTTCCTCGCCGACGCCACCGCGCAACGGGCGCGCGCACGCCACCAATCGGCGGCCGCCCGCGAACGCCTCGTGCGCGCCCTCGGCCTGGCCGGCGACGCGCTCGCCTTCACGCTGCCCGAACGCCTGCCCGACCTGCCGCCGGCACCCGTCGACGTGAAGGATGCCGAGCAGACCGCGATGGACCAGCGGCTCGACGTGCTGATCGCCCGGCGCCACGCCGACAGCACGGCCCGCTCGCTCGGCCTGACGAAGGCGACGCGCTTCATCAACGTGCTCGACCTGGGCTACCAGAACCAGAGCAGCAGCGGCGAGGCGCGCCGCAACGGCTACGAGGTCGCGCTCGAGCTGCCGCTGTTCGACTTCGGCTCGACCGGTGTCGCGCGGGCCGAGGCCACCTACCTGCAGGCGGTGAACCGCACGGCGCAGGTCGCGCTGACTGCGCGCTCCGAGGTGCGCGAGGCCTGGTCCGGCTACCGCACCGCCTACGACCTGGCCCGCCACTACCGCGACGAGGTGGTGCCGCTGCGCCAGCGCATCTCCGACGAGAACCTGCTTCGCTACAACGGCATGCTCGGCAGCGTGTTCGAGCTGCTCGCCGATGCGCGCGAGCAGGTGCAAGGCGTCGCCGGCGCGGTCGAGTCGCTGCGCGACTACTGGACCGCCGACACCCGGCTGCAGACGGCACTGACCGGAGCCTCCCGATGAACCACCGCAGAACCTTCTTCAAGGCCGCAGGCGCCACGCTGCTCGGCGCTGCCGCCGTCAGCCGTGCCGGCGCCGCATCGTTGCCCGAGGCGGCAACGCATTCGTCGGCCGCGATGCAGCCGCCGCCCACGCCGCCGAACGGCCGGCCGTTCCAGCCCATCGTCACGCTCAACGGCTGGTCGCTGCCGTGGCGCATGAAGGACGGCGTCAAGGAGTTCCATCTGGTGGCCGAGCCGGTCGTGCGCGAGATCGCGCCCGGCATGAAGGCCAACCTGTGGGGCTACAACGGCCAGAGCCCGGGGCCGACGATCGAGGCCGTCGAGGGCGACCGCGTGCGCATCTTCGTCACCAACCGGCTGCCCGAGGTGACCAGCGTGCACTGGCACGGCATCCTGCTGCCCTCGGGCATGGACGGCGTGACGGGCCTGACGCAGCCGCCGATCGAGGTCGGCAAGACCTTCGTCTACGAGTTCGTGCTGCAGCGATCCGGCACCTTCATGTACCACCCGCATGCCGACGAGATGACGCAGATGGCAATGGGGATGATGGGTTTGTTCATCGTGCACCCGAAAGACCCGCGCCAGATGAAGGTCGACCGCGACTTCGGCTTCATCCTGAACGCCTACGACGTGGAGCCGGGCAGCGCGACGCCGCGCGTCAACACCATGCTCGACTTCAACCTGTGGACCTGGAACAGCCGGGCCTTCCCGGGCATCGACCCGCTGGTGGCGCGCACCGGCGATCGCGTGCGCATCCGGGTCGGCAACCTGACGATGACCAACCACCCGATCCACATGCACGGCCCGCACTTCGAGGTGGTGGGCACCGACGGCGGCTGGGTGCCGAAATCGGCGCGCTGGCCCGAGGTGACGACCGACATCGCGGTGGGCCAGATGCGCGCCTTCGAGTTCGACGCGCTGGCGGGCGACTGGGCGATCCATTGCCACAAGTCGCACCACACGATGAACGCGATGGGCCATGCGGTGCCGACGATGATCGGCGTGGACCAGCGCGACCTCGTGCGCAAGATCGCGAAGCTCGTGCCCGACTACATGGCGATGGGCGACAAGGGCATGCACGACATGGCGACGATGGAGATGCCGCTGCCCGACAACACGCTGCCGATGATGACCGGCACCGGGCCGTTCGGGCCGATCGGCATGGGCGGCATGTTCAGCGTGGTCAAGGTGCGCGACGACGTGCAGCGCGGCGACTACCGCGACCCCGGGAACTACCGGCACCCGGCCGGCACGCTGGCGCGCGAATACACGGCCGAAGCCGACGCTCCGCCGCGCGCGCCATCGGCCCAGGCCGACGACGCGACGCTGCAGGTGCGCAAGCCGCGCCGGCACGAAGGCCACTGATCTCCATTCACACCACACGAGAGGACAACCATGAACATCCTGCACATCCTGAGCGGCCTCGCTGTCGCCTTCACCCTCGGCACCGCATCGGCGCACGGTGACGACGACCATGCAAAGCGCCCGGCCTACAACGCCGCCCGCGTCGAGGACACCGCCTTCGGCCGCGAAGGCGACCCCGCCAAGGTCAGGCGCTCGATCCCGCTCGACATGAGCGACGCGATGCGCTTCACGCCGCCCGAGATCGCCGTCGAGCGCGGCGAAACGGTGAAGTTCGTCGTGCACAACGGCGGCAAGCTGCTGCACGAGATGGTGCTCGGCACGCCCGAGGACCTGAAGGCGCATGCCGAGCTGATGAAGAAGTTTCCGGAGATGGAGCACGCGAGCGCGAACATGGCGCACGTGAAGCCCGGCGCCACCGGCGACATCGTCTGGCAGTTCACGCAGGCGGGCACCTTCCAGTTCGCCTGCCTGCAGCCGGGTCACTTCGAGGCCGGCATGGTCGGCAAGGTGACGGTGAAGGCCGCTGCCGCGATGACCGACGGCGAGGTGCGCAAGGTCGACCGCGAGCAGGGCAAGCTCACGCTGCGGCACGGCCCGATCGCCAACCTCGACATGCCGGGGATGACGATGGTCTTCAAGGTGGCCGATCCCAGGATGCTGGAGGCGCTGAAGGAAGGCGACAAGGTGCGGTTCGCTGCCGACCGCGTCAACGGCGCGATGACGGTGACGGGGATCGAGCCGCGCTGATCAGCGCGCGCCGGCGCCGGCCCGCCCCATTGCCGCCGCCGCCAGCCCCAGCAACCCGAGCGTCGCGCTGCAGTCATCGGCCGTCGAGATGCAGGCCAGCCCTTCGCGCTCGACGTGCGCCGGCAACGAGAGCCAGGCCGCCGGCGACTCCAGCACCACCTGCGTGCGCGTCGTGCGGACCCAGCCCGCTTGCGCCAGCTGCCCGAGGTAGATCCAGGTCTGGCGCCGCGACAGCCCGGCCAGCTGGCCCATGAAGGCCTGCGACACGGGCAGCCCCAGGTGCAGCACGCGGCCGCCCACGCCGGCCGGCGCGAACGCCGCGGCGCAGGTCGCCAGCACGTTGACCAGGCGCTGGAAGCCGCTGCCCGCCAGCCGCAGCGCCAGCTGCTCCTGCATGCGCTGCGCGGTCGCGGCATGCAGCCGCGTGTTGTCGTGCCGCCCGCCGCACGCCCCGTCGCCGGCCGCGCGCAGCGTGTCGGCCGGCACGCTGAGCAGCACCACGTCGCTCAGCGCCGTCACGTCGTAGCCAGCCTGGTCCTGGCCGAGCGGCGAGCACCAACCGATCACGTCGCCGCCCCACAGCAGCGCGACGCCGACGTCGGTGCCGGCGGCCACCTTGATGTGCAGGCTCACCGCGCCCTGGCGGATCGCCATCCAGTCCGCCAGCGCGCCGCCGGCCCGCACGATGGGCTGGCCACGGCGGAAGCGGGTCTCGATCGCATGGTCCAGCCAATGGACCTGCATCACCACACCGACCAGGTCTTGGCCATCACGCGCTGCAGCCAGCTGCGCGACGCGGCTTCCGAGACGTCGCCGCTGCCGGCGCTTTCGAGCGCCGCGTTGGCGACGTCGCGCGAGTTGACGACATTGCCCAGCCGGATGTCCTGCGGGTTCACGAGGCCCGAGAAGCGCAGCGCGCTCGCGCCGCCGTTGACGCCGATGCGGCGCTCGCCGGCCACCACCAGGTGGCCGTTGGACAGCACGTTGATCACCGACACGGTCAACTGCGCGGTGAACTCGGTCGCCACCTCGGTCGTGCCGCCGCCCTTGAACGAATCGCTGCTGCCGGCGCTGGCATCCAGGTTCAGGATCTTGTCGACCAGGCCGCCATTCCTGTCGCCGGTGCCCGGCCCCTTCACCGCCTGCTTGTTGTCGCGGCTGGTGTCGGTGGCGCGCTTCTGCGAGGCCTTCAGGCTCTCGGAGATGTCGACCTTCAGCGTGTCTCCGACCGCCTGCGGCCGGCGCTCGCCGGAGAACAGCGAGGCCGAGGCCAGCTGCGGCTGGTAGATCGCGCCGTTGCTCAGCCGCTCGACGTACATCGGCGCGAGCGGCGGGGCTGCGCTGACCGGACCGGGCACCAGGCTGGGCGGCGGGCTGGCGCAGGCGCCGAGCGCCGCGGCTGCCAGCGCCGCCGCCACGCGGGCTGCATTCTTCGGGGGGTTCATTCGAATCCTGTGATCAGGGCCCGCACCATCGGTGCGAGCTTGGTTCTTGTCGTGGCCCAGCGGCTGGTGCCGAAACCGGCCGCGTCGACCGCGTAGCCGCTGCTCGCCAGCAGCGCGCCATCGACGCGCTGCAGCTGGATCGCGGCAGCACTCAGGTAGGGCCTGTGTTCGCTCGCCAGTGGTGGGACGCCCCACTCGACGGCGGCGGCATAGCGCAGCCAGACGGGGCAGTCGTCGCTGCGGATGCCCGCTTCGTAGACGCGGCTCGCGACGCCCTGCGCACGCAGCTCGGCCTGCAGCGACGGCACCAGGTCGGGCAGCGGCACGTTGCGGTTGAACTCGATGCACAGCCGGCGCACCGGGGCGTCACCGAAGTGCACGGTGTCGACCGCGCGCGACGGTGCGCGGGCCACGGCCATCGACGTCACGCTGCCGGTGGCCTTGACCAGCTCCCAGGTCGGCAGCGGACTCACGACCGAGCAACCGCCCACGGCCACGGACAGGCCGGCCAGCGCGATGAGACGGATCGGCGGCATCGCGTCCTCAGGCGAGTTCGTCCAGCCGCTGCGCCGCGGCCAACCCGGTGCGTGCGACGTAGCCGGCGACCGCGTGCACCGCGTCGCCGACCACCTCGTCGGCGACGTCCACCACCGCGTGCGCCAGCCGGGCGACCGCGTGCACCGTGCCGCGGGCGGCATCGTCCACGCGGGCCCGGCCCTCGTCGCTCAGCGAGACGCGGGTCGTGCCGGCGTCACCGGCTCTCGGCGTTGCGGCCGCGGTGCCTGCATCGTGGCGGCGCAACGGGCCCGGCGCCTGTGCGGCACCGGTTCCATCGCCGATGGAGCCGAGGGCGTCCATCGCGTCAAGCCGCCGGCGAGGGCGCGCCGGCCAGGGCCAGCGTCGACAGGCCGCTGCCGAGTTCCGGCTTCGGGGCCGCGGCCGGCGGCGCCACCGGAGCAGGTGCGCTCGCGGCCTCGGTGGCCGGCTTCAGCGCGGCACCGAAGCTGGTGCCGGACGGGGCCGGCGCAAGGCCGGCGGGCTTGGGGGTCGATCGCGCCGAGGACTCGGCGGCATGGCGGGCGATGTGCATGGTGCGTGGCATCGGGTTGCGATGAGGGAATTGTTCTCATCGCACGCCGCGGCGATCGCCGGAAAAGCACGCGGTGCCCTGCCCGGGCCGCGTGCAGGGTGATGGATGTCACCCAACGGCATCCGGGCTACGGGCGGCGCCGCCGTGCCAGGTACCACGCCGCCGGGATCACCAGCATGCTCAGCAGCGGCGCCGTCACCATGCCACCGACCATCGGCGCCGCGATGCGCGTCATCACCTCGGAGCCGGTGCCGCTGCCCCACAGGATCGGCAGCAACCCGGCCATCACGACCGCCACCGTCATCGCCTTCGGCCGCACGCGCAGCACCGCGCCTTCGCGGATCGCCGCGCGCAGCGTGTCGTCGTCGTCCGGCTCGCCGGCCTGCAGGCGGCGCGCGTGGGCATTCTTCAGGTAGATCAGCATCACGACGCCGAACTCCGCCGCCACCCCGGCCAGCGCGATGAAGCCGACCGCCGTCGCCACCGACACCGCGTGCCCGAGCGCCCACACCAGCCAGAAGCCGCCGACCAGCGAGAACGGCACCGCTGCCATCACCAGCGCGGTGTCGCCGGCCGAGCGGAACAGCAGGTACAGCAGCACGAAGATCAGTGCCAGCGTCACCGGCACGATCAGCTTCAGGCGCTGCGTGGAACGCTCCAGGTACTCGAACTGGCCCGACCACGACACCGCATGGCCAGCCGGCAGCGCCCCCTCGGCGGCCACCGCGGCCTGCATGTCGTTCACCACCGAGCGCAGGTCGCGCCCGCGCACGTCGACGTAGACCCAGCCGGACAGCCGGGCGTTCTCGCTGCGCAGCATCGGCGGCCCGTCCTGCAGGCTGACGGTCGCCACGTCCTGCAGCCGCAGCGACGCGCCCTTGTCGGTCGCGAACGGCAGCTGCTTCAGCCGCTCCAGCGAGTCGCGGAACTCGCGCGGGTAGCGGATGCTGATCGGGTAGCGCTCGCGCCCCTGGATCACCTCGCCGACGTTGTCGCCGCCGATCGCGGTGGCCACGACCGCCTGCACGTCGGCCACCGACAGGCCGTAACGCGCGGCGGCCTGCCGGTCCACATCGACGTCAACGTAACGGCCACCGGTCAGCCGCTCGGCCAGCGCCGACGAGACGCCCGGCACCTTCTTCACCGCGGCCTCGATGCGCGTCGTCAGCGCGTCGATGCTGGCCAGGCTGGTCCCCGACACCTTGATGCCGACGGGGCTCTTGATGCCCGTGGCCAGCATGTCGATGCGGTTGCGGATCGGCGGCACCCAGACGTTGCTCAGGCCCGGCACCTGCACCACGCGGTCGAGTTCCTCCACCAGCTTGTCAGGCGTCATGCCGGCGCGCCACTGCTCGCGCGGCTTGAACTGCAGCGTGGTCTCGAACATCTCCAGCGGCGCCGGGTCGGTGGCCGTGTCGGCGCGCCCCGCCTTGCCGAACACGCGCTCGACCTCGGGCACCGTCTTGATCAGCCGGTCCGTCTGCTGCAGCAGCTGCGCCGCCTTGGCCGCCGACAGCCCGGGCAGCGCCGACGGCATGTAGAGCAGGTCGCCTTCGCCCAGCGCCGGCATGAACTCGCCGCCCAACCGCAGCAGCGGGATGGCGGTCAGCGCGAGCAACAGCCCGGCGACCAGCAGCGTCGTCTTCGGAAAGCGCAGCACCGCCTCGAGCGCCGGCCGGTACAGCGCCATCAGCGCGCGGTTCACCGGGTTCGCTGCCTCGTGCGGAATGTGCCCACGGATGAAATACCCCATCAGCACCGGCACCAGCGTCACCGACAGGCCGGCCGCCGCCGCCATCGCATAGGTCTTCGTGAAGGCCAGCGGCGCGAACAACCGCCCTTCCTGCGCCTCGAGCGCGAACACCGGCACGAAGGACAGCGCGATCACGAGCAGCGAGAAGAACAGCGCCGGCCCGACCTCGACGCACGAAGCCGCCACCAGCGCCCAGCGTTCGGCCGGCGTCGGCTCGCGCCCGTGCGCCGTGTCGAAGGCCTCCAGGTGCCGGGCCAGGTTCTCGACCATCACGACCGAGGCATCGGTCATCGCGCCGATCGCGACCGCGATGCCGCCCAGGCTCAGGATGTTGGCGCTGACGCCCTGCCAGTGCATCACGGCGAAGGCCGCCAGCACGCCCACCGGCAGCGCCACCACGGCGACGAAGGCCGAGCGCAGGTGGAACAGGAAGACGGCGCACACCACCGCCACGACCAGCAGTTCCTCGACCAGCTTGCCGCGCAGGTGGCCGACGGCGCGGTCGATCAGCAGCGAGCGGTCGTAGGTGGTCACGATCTCGACGCCGGCCGGCAGGCCGGGCTTCAGCGCCTCGAGCCGGGCCTTGACCGCGTCGATCGTCGCGCGCGCGTTCTTGCCCGATCGCATCACGACCACGCCGCCGGCGACCTCGCCCTGGCCGTCGAGCTCGGCGATGCCGCGGCGCATCTCGGGGCCCAGCTGCACCGTCGCGACGTCGCGCAGCAGCACCGGCGTCGTGCCGGCCGACGCCACCGCGATGTTGCGGAAGTCGTCGAGCGACGCGAGGAAGCCGCGCGAGCGCACCATCACCTCGGCCTCGGCCATCTCGACCACCGAACCGCCGGCCGCCTGGTTGGCGCGGCGCAACGCGTCGGCCACCATCGCCTGCGTGACGCCGAAGCCGCGCATCCGGTCGGGGTCGAGCACCACCTGGTACTGCCGCACCATGCCGCCGATGCTGGCCACCTCGGCCACGTCGGGCACGGTCTTCAGCTCGAACTTCAGGAACCAGTCGTTCAACGCGCGCAGCTGCCCCARGTCGTGCCGGCCGCTGCGGTCGACCAGCGCGTATTCGTAGACCCAGCCGACGCCGGTGGCATCCGGACCGAGGGCCGCCGTTGCGCCCGGCGGCAGCTTCGCCTGCACCTGGTTCAGGTACTCGACGACGCGCGAGCGGGCCCAGTAGGGATCGGTCCGGTCGTCGAACAGCACGTAGACGAAGGAATCGCCGAAGAACGAGTAGCCGCGCACCGTCTTCGCCCCGGGCACGCTGAGCATGGTGGTGGTCAGCGGGTAGGTGACGAGGTCCTCGACCACCTGCGGCGCCTTGCCGGGGTACGGCGTGCGCACGATCACCTGGGTGTCGGACAGGTCGGGCAGCGCGTCGAGTGCGGTGTGGCCGACGGACCACAGGCCCGTGGCAACGAGAAAGGCCGTCGCGACGAGCACCAGGAAGCGGTTCGCCGTCGACCAGCGGATCAATGCGGCGATCATGGGTTCGCCCCCCGCAGCCGGGCTTCGGAATCGACCAGGAACTGGCCGCTGGCCACCACCGGGTCGCCCTCCTTCAGGCCGCTGACGATCTCGATGTCGTCGCCGAACTCGGCGCCCACCGACACCTCGCGCGCCTCGAAGCCTCCGGCCTCGTTGCGCCGCATCACCAGCGCACGCTTGCCGGTGCGGATCACCGCCTCGGTGGGCAC
The DNA here is from genome assembly GCF_056404395.1 of Rhizobacter sp. P2_D12. Lineage (NCBI taxonomy): Bacteria > Pseudomonadati > Pseudomonadota > Betaproteobacteria > Burkholderiales > Sphaerotilaceae > Rhizobacter > Rhizobacter sp. P2_D12. Next base: position 11,787 of record NZ_JBFUEB010000086.1, read on the forward strand.
CAGCAGGCGCGTGTCCACCGGCCCGGCCACCTGCAGCCGCAGCAGCATGCCAGGCACCAGCCGACCCTGCGCATTGTCGACCTCGAAGCGAGCCTGCAGCGTGCGCGTGCCGGCACTGACCTGCGGCAGGATCTCGGCCAGCTCGCCGTCGAAGCGCGCCGACCCGTCCGCCTGCAGCACGCCCTTCACCTTGCGGCCGTGCGCCAGGTGCACGGCCTGCGCCTCGGGCACCTCGGCCACGGCCCACACCTTGTGCAGGCCGGCGATGCGGAACAGCGTCATGCCCGGCGTCACCGCCATGCCTTCGCGCACGCCGAGTTCGGCCACCACGCCGGCGGCCGGAGAGACGAGCGTGAAGCGGGCCTGCGCGGTACCGGCGGCCTCGCTCTCGCGCACCAGTTCGGCGGGGATGGACAAGGCCTGCAGGCGCTCGCGCACGGCAGCGACCAGCTCGGGCGCGGCGCCGGCCCGCTTCAGCGCCAGCAGCTCGTTCTGCGGTGCGAGCCAGTCGGGCGCGAACACGGTGGCCAGCGCCTGGCCCTTGCGCACGCGCTCCATCGGCGCGCGCACGGCCAGGCGCTCGACGTAGCCGGCCACGCGCGTCTGCACCGCGACGTTCAGGCGCTCGTCGAACTGCACCGCGCCGACCGCGTCGAACGAGGTCGCGACATCGGCACGGCGCGCGGTGGCCATGCGCAGGCCCAGGTTCTGCTGCACGGCGGCGCTGATGGTCACGGCAGTCACGGCAGTCACGCCGGATGCGGACGCCGCGTCGGCATACACCGGCACCAGCTGCATGTCCATGAACGGCGACTTGCCCGGCTTGTCGAAGCGCGGCCCCGGCACCATCGGGTCGTGCCAGTACAGCACCTTCTTGCCAGCCTCGGTGTCGGGCGGCAGGGGCTCTTGCGGGTGGCTCATGCGGCCGAGCAGGAAGCCGCCGCTCGCGAGGGCCACGGCCCCCCCGAGGACGACGGCGGCGAGGATCAGCGTGCGCTTCATGGCAAGTCTCCGGGAACGAGCGGTTTGAAGGCCAGGCGGGCTTGCGCCCGGGCCAGGTCGCGCCGAAGCGCCAGCAGCTTGCGCTGCGCCTCGACCTCGGCATGGCGAGCCTCGAACAGGCCGCTCAGCGACAGCTGGCTCGAGCGGTAGCCTGCCGTCGCGGCCGCGGTGCGCTGTTCGGCCGGTGCCAGGGCGGCCACGCGCCAGCGCTCGATGCGCGCCTGCAGGCGCTGCGCGTCGTCGAGCCCTGCCCGATACTCGGCAGCAGCGGCGCGCACCGTCTCGGCCAGGGCCGCCTCGGCCTGGTCGACGCGTGCCAGCTTCGCAGCGGTCTCGCGGTCCTGGCGCTGGTCGCGCGCGACCTGCAGCGGGATGCTGACGCCGACCGACAACATGTCGGCGTAGCCGGTGCGCTGGCCGTACGACAGTTCCCAGGTCCAGTTCGGCGCGCGCTCGCTTGCGGCCACCGCGGCGGTCTGGCGGGCGAGGTCGAGGTCGCGCTGCGCCAGCACGACGTCGGCCTGGCCGGCGGTGTACCGATCCTGGGTCGGGATCGCGAACGCCGGCATGGCCGACAGCTCGTCGACCGGCACGCCGAGCCAGCGCTGCAGTGCCAGCCGCGCCGCCTGCACCTGCTGCGCGGCATCGGCGGCTTCGTCCTCGGCCATGCCGCGGGCGCTGCTCAACGCGAGCGCTTCCTGGCTGCTGCCGGTCGACGAGGCCAGGCGGGCGCGGCCCGCCTCCAGCTCTTCGTGCGCGTGGTGGGTCATCCGATCCGCGAGCTGCTGCGCCTCGCCGGCGAACTGCGCGTCGACCCAGGCCAGCGCCGTCTGCAGCCGGGTCTCGGCCGCGGCCGCCTGCACCGCGGCGGCCTGCCGCCGCACCAGCGCCTCGGCCTCGGCCTCGCGGGCCAGGCGCTTGCCGGCCGGCAACCACTCCTGCGCCAGGCCGATGCGCTTCATCGTCATCGCGTCGCGCGCCGTGTGGCCGCGGTCGGCGCCGGTCACCGGCAGGTTGTCGACACCGGCACGCAGCGTCGGGTCGGGCAACTGGCCGGCGGCACGCGCCGATTCCGACGCGCCGGCCAGGCCGGCACGCGCGGCACGCGCGAGTTCGGAACRCTGCACGGCCAGGTCGAGCGCCGCCTCCAGCGTGAGGGGGGCTGCCGCCACGCTGAGCGGCAGCAGTGCGGCGGCCAGGGCGGCCGCGCGCGAAAGCAAGGTGAACATGGAAACTCCGCAAGCGAATGAAGCGAGAGCTGGCCCGCGGACGAGCCGCACCAGCGCCGGTCAATCGACGCGGAGGATCAGACGCGCAGCCTGAGCGTGGACAGGAAGACGGGATCGGGCGGCGGCCGCAGCGGCGCCATGTCCGGCGCAGCCGGCGCCTCGACCAGGGCGTCGATCGCCAGCGGCAGCACGAACACCTGGACGATCGCCGGCAGCGACGGCGCCGGCAGCTTGACGCTCTCGAACGACTGCGCGGCCGGCGCGGCGTGCTGGTGGCACAGTACCGGCTGGTCGGCGTCCATGCCCTCGCAGGGCTGGCCGCTCGCCATCATCTGCGCCATCGCGGCGGCATCGGCCTGGCCGGGGCACACATAGCCTGCCACCGCGAGTTGCGCGAACAACATCGCCACCAGCGCGACGAACGCGGTCAGGCAGCGGTGGAGCGGGCGGCGGCGAAGCATGGGTCGGCAGTGTACCGGCCCGCTTTCGCCGCAGCCGATCGCTCGGTCTTGCGGCTGCTCCTATACTCCCGCGCCATGCGCCGCCTCTTCGTCCTCCTGCTCGCACTGCTGCTGCCGCTGCAGTTCGCGTGGGCCGGTGCGGCGTCGTACTGCCAGCACGAGGCCGACACCGGCCGCGCCGTTCACGTCGGGCACCACGACCACGTCCACCAGGGCAAGGCCTCGGATGGCAAGTCCTCGACCGATGTCGACTGCAACGTGTGCAACGCCGCGGTCACGCCGCTGATGCCGGCTGTTCCCCTGCCCCAGGCCATGCCGTCGATGCCCGCCACGCTGCGCGGGCACGACGCCCCACCCCTGCCCTCCGCGCACGCCCGCGCCCCCGACCGCCCCCAGTGGCTTCGTCTCGCCTGACCGGCGAGACGCCCGCACGAACCCCACCGTCCGAGCCCTCGCCGAATCCCTGGTTTCAACCTTGTGAGATTCGATGCGACGATGTGCACTGCCGCTCGGGCTGGCGGCTCTATGGCTCAGCCTTTCCTTTCATCCTGCGGGGGCCCTGACCCTCGACCAGGCGCAGGCCCTCGCGGCCGCGCGCAGCTTCGACCTGTCTGCCGCACGGCACGAGGTGGACGCCACCGACGGCGCCGTGCGGCAGGCCGGGACTGCGCCCAACCCGCGGCTGAACGCCTCGGTCGAGGACACCCGGCGCGACACCCGCACCACCACCACGACGCTCGACCTGCCGATCGAGCTGGGCGGCAAGCGCGCCGCGCGGCTGCACGCGAGCCGGCGCCAGCATGAGCTGTCGTTGGCCCAGCTGGGCGAGGCCCGGGCCCGCCTGCGCGCGTCCGTGGCCCAGGCGTTCTTCGCGCTGCTGGTGGCGCAGGAGCGCGTCGCGCTCGCTGCCGGTTCGGCCGAGCTGGCCACCCGCAGCGCACAGGCCGTCGGCCAGCGCGTCGCGGCCGGCAAGGTGTCGCCGGTGGACGAGACCCGTGCGCGGGTCGACCAGGCCAACGCGCTGCTGGAGGCCGACGAAGCCGCGGCCGAGCTGCTGAACGCCCGGCAGGCGCTGGCCGCGCTGTGGGGCGACGCCGCGCCGGCATTCGCCGACGCCGAGGGCGACGTCGGCCTGCTGCCGGGGCGCCCGGCCGCGGCCGAGCTGGCGCAGGAGCTCGATGCGTCGCCGGGCCTGGTTGCCGGCCGCCTCGAGGTCGAACAGCGCCGCGCGCTGGTCGACGTCGAACGCAGCCGGCAGTATCCGGACCTGAACCTCAGCGTCGGCGCCAAGCGCGACAACGAGCTGGGTCGCACGCAGGCCATCGTCGGCCTCTCGATCCCGCTGCCGCTGTTCGATCGCAACCAGGGCGCGGTCCAGGAAGCGGCGCGGCGCGCCGACAAGGCCGGCGACGAGCTGCAGGCGACCCGGCTGCGAAGGCTGTCCGAGTTGCAGCAGGCCTCGACGCGGCTGTCGGTCGCGCGCGCCTCGGCCCTGGCCCTGCAGTCGACCGTGCTGCCGGCCGCGCGGCAGGCCCACGAGGCGGCCGCGAAGGGCTTCGAGGCCGGCAAGTTCGGCTTCCTCGACGTCATCGACGCCCAGCGGGCGCTGCTGCAGGCACGCGCCCGCTACCTCACCACCCTGTCGAACGCCCACCAGGCCGCGGCCGACATCGACCGCTTGCTCGGTCGCTGACCCCATCACTCCCATGACGACCACCCCCAAGCAGAAGATCACGATCGCCGCGATCGTGCTGGCCGGCCTGATCGGCACGGCCGCCGTCCTGACGACCGAGCGCCATCAAGAGACCGGCGAGGCGGAACACGGCGAGGAACACGCCGGCGAAGAACATGCCGCAGAGAAGGCGCGCGACGACGACAGGATCCGCCTCAGCGGCGAACAGCTGAAGGCTGCCGGCATCGCCGTGCAGTCCGCAGGCCCGGCCCGGCTGCAGGCCTCGGCCCGCTTCCAGGGCGAGATCCGCTTCGACGAAGACCGCACCGCGCACGTGGTGCCGCGCGTGGCCGGCGTCGCCGAGCAGGTGCCGGTGCAGCTCGGCCAGCGCGTCCGCCCGGGGCAGGTGCTGGCCGTCATCGCCAGCACCGCGCTGTCGGAGCAGCGCAGCGAGCTGCTGACGGCACAGAAGCGCCGCGAGCTGGCCCGCTCGACCTTCGAGCGCGAGAAGAAGCTCTGGCAGGAGAAGATCTCCGCCGAGCAGGACTGGCTGCAGGCGCAGGCCGCGCTGCAGGAGGCCGAGATCGCGGTGCAGAACGCGACGCAGAAGCTGGCCGCCATCGGCGCCACCGGCGCGTCCGCGGACCTGAACCGCTTCGAGGTCCGCGCGCCCTTCGCCGGCACCGTGGTCGAGAAGCACCTGGCGCGCGGCGAAGCCGTCAAGGACGACGCGAGCATCTTCACGCTGTCCGACCTGGGCACCGTGTGGGCGGAGTTCGCGATCGCACCGAAGGACCTGGCGACCGTGCGCACCGGCCAGAAGGTGGTGGTCTCGTCGACCGCCTTCGACGCCCAGGTGGAGGGCACGGTCTCGTACGTCGGCGCGCTGCTCGGCGAGCAGACGCGCAGCGCGCGCGCCCGCGTGACACTGCCGAATCCGCAGGGCGCTTGGCGACCCGGCCTGTTCGTCACCGTCGCGGTGCGCGGCGACGACCCGCAGGTGCCGGTCGCCGTCCTTGCAGACGCGGTGCAGACGCTCGAGAACCGCAGCGTGGTGTTCGTGGCCGAGGCCGGCGGTTTCGCCGCGCGGCCGGTGCGGCTGGGCCGCACCGATGGCCAGCGGGTCGAGGTGCTCGACGGCCTGAAGGCCGGCGAGGCCTACGCCGCGTCGAACAGCTTCGTGCTGAAGTCGCAGCTCGGCAAGGCCGGCGCCGAGCACGGCCACTGATGGGGATGCCGCACCATGTTTGAACGCATCATCCGCTTCTGCATCGAGCAGCGCTGGCTCGTCATGCTGGCCGTCGCCGGCATGGCCTTGCTCGGTCTCTACAACTACACGCGCCTGGCGGTCGACGCCGTGGTCGACATCTCCAGCGTGCAGGCCGTCATCAACACCGAGGCGCCCGGCTATTCGCCGCTGGAGACCGAGCAGCGCATCACCTGGCCGATCGAGACCGTGATGGCCGGCCTGCCGGGCCTGCAGCAGACGCGCTCGCTGTCGCGCTACGGCCTGTCGCAGGTGACCGTGATCTTCCGCGACGGCACCGACATCCACTTCGCCCGCCAGCTCGTCAACCAGCGCCTGCAGGAGGCCCGCGAGCGGCTGCCGCGCGGCGTCACGCCCAGCATGGGGCCGATCTCCACCGGCCTGGGCGAGATCTACCTGTGGACGGTCGAGGCCGCCGACGGCGCCACCCGGGCCGACGGCAGCCCGTACACGCCGGCCGACCTGCGCGAGATCCAGGACTGGGTCGTCAAGCCGCAGCTGCGCAACGTGCCGGGCGTGACCGAGGTCAACTCGATCGGCGGCTTCGAGAAGCAGTACGTCGTCGCACCCGACCTGGAGCGGCTGGGCGCGTACGGCTTCAGCCTGGCCGACGTCGTCGGCGCACTGGAGAAGAACAACGCCAACCAGGGCGCGGGCTACATCGAACGGCGCGGCGAGCAGTACCTGGTGCGCGCGCCGGGGCAGGTGAAGTCGATYGCCGACATCGGCGACATCATCGTCGGCAGCGCRCAGGGGCAGCCGATCCGCATCCGCGAGGTCGCCGACGTCGGGCTCGGCCGCGAGCTGCGCACCGGCGCCGCCACCGAGAACGGCAAGGAGGTGGTGCTCGGCACGGTCTTCATGCTGATGGGCGAGAACAGCCGCAGCGTGTCGCGCGCGGTCGACCGGCAGATGGCGGCCATCAACAAGACGCTGCCGGCCGGCGTGAAGGCGATCCCGGTCTACGACCGCACGGTGCTGGTCGACAAGGCCATCGCGACGGTGCGCAACAACCTGCTGGAAGGCGCGGTGCTGGTGATCGCGGTGCTGTTCGCCTTCCTGGGCAACCTGCGCGCGGCGCTGATCACCGCGATGGTGATCCCGCTGTCGATGCTGTTCACCTTCACCGGCATGGTGGCCGGCGGCATCAGCGCCAACCTGATGAGCCTGGGCGCGCTCGACTTCGGCATCATCGTCGACGGCGCGGTGGTCATCATCGAGAACGCGGTGCGGCGCCTCGCGCACGCACAGGCGCACCGCGGCCGGCCGCTGACCCGCAGCGAGCGCTTCCACGAGGTGTTCGCCGCGGCCCGCGAAGCGCGGCGCCCGCTGCTGTTCGGCCAGCTCATCATCATGGTGGTGTACATCCCCCTGCTCGCGCTCACCGGCGTCGAGGGGAAGATGTTCCACCCGATGGCGACCACCGTGCTGCTGGCGCTGGCCGGCGCGATGCTGTTGTCCATCACCTTCGTGCCGGCGGCCGTCGCGCTGTTCATCGGCGAGCGCGTGGCCGAGAAGGAGAACCGGCTGATGGCGTGGGCGAAGCGGCGCTACGCGCCGGCGCTGCAGGCGACGCTGGCCAACGCGCCGGTGGTGCTGAGCTTCGCGGCCGTCGCGGTGCTGTTCTCGGTGGCGGTGGCGAGCCGGCTGGGCAGCGAGTTCGTGCCGCACCTGAACGAAGGCGATTTCGCGATCCAGGCGCTGCGCGTGCCGGGCACGAGCCTCACGCAATCGGTGGCGATGCAGCAGCAGCTGGAAGCGCGCCTGTTGGCGACGATCCCCGAGATCGAGCGCGTGTTCGCACGCACCGGCACGGCCGAGATCGCGGCCGACCCGATGCCGCCCAACATCTCGGACGGCTACATCATGCTCAAGCCGCAGGACCAGTGGCCCGAGCCGCGCCGCACGCGCGACGAACTGCTGGCCGCGGTGCGCGACGCGGCGGCCCAGGTGCCGGGCAGCAACCACGAGTTCTCGCAGCCGATCCAGCTGCGCTTCAACGAGCTGATCTCCGGCGTGCGTTCCGACGTGGCGGTGAAGGTGTTCGGCGACGACAACGACACGCTGAACGAGACCGCGGCGCAGATCGCGCGCGTGCTGCAGGGCGTGGCCGGCGCGACCGACGTGAAGGTCGAGCAGACGACGGGCCTGCCGATGCTGTCGGTGAACATCGACCGGGCGCGGGCGGCGCGCTACGGCCTGAACCTGAACGAGGTGCAGGAGGCGGTGGCCACCGCGATCGGCGGGCGCGAGGCCGGCACCTTCTTCCAGGGCGACCGCCGCTTCGACATCCTGGTGCGCCTGCCGGAACCGGTGCGGCAGGACGTGGAGGCGCTGCGCCGGCTGCCGATCCCGCTGCCGAAGGGCACGGGCAGCGCGGCCGCCTACGTGCCGCTGGGCGAGCTGGCGACGCTGGACATCGCGCCGGGCCCGAACCAGATCTCGCGCGAGGACGGCAAGCGCCGCGTCGTCGTCAGCGCCAACGTGACCGGGCGCGACCTGGGCTCGTTCGTCGCGGATGCGCAAGCGGCGATCGAACGCGTGCGCGTGCCGGCGGGCTACTGGACGAGCTGGGGCGGCAGCTTCGAGCAGCTCGCCTCGGCGGCGCAGCGGCTGCAGCTGGTGGTGCCGCTGGCGCTGCTGGGGGTGCTGGTGTTGCTGTTCACGGTGTTCGGCAACCTGAAGGACGGCCTGCTGGTCTTCACCGGCATCCCGTTCGCGTTGACGGGCGGCGTGCTGGCCCTGTGGGCGCGCGGCATCCCGCTGTCGATCTCGGCGGCGGTGGGCTTCATCGCACTGTCGGGCGTGGCGGTGCTGAACGGGCTGGTGATGCTGTCGTTCATCCGCAGCCTGCGCGACGAGGGGCGCAGCCTGGACGATGCGATCGGCGAAGGTGCGCTGGCGCGGCTGCGACCGGTGCTGATGACGGCGTTGGTGGCCTCGCTCGGTTTCGTGCCGATGGCGCTGGCCACCGGCACCGGCGCCGAGGTGCAGCGGCCGCTGGCCACGGTGGTGATCGGTGGCATCCTGTCGTCGACCGTGTTGACGCTGCTGGTGCTGCCGGTGCTGTACCGGCTGGCGCACCGGCGGGATGGCGAGGAAGCTTCCCTGGGCCGCAGCGCAGCCGCCACGACGTGACCGTGCTCAAAGCAGCGGCCGCAAAGCCTGCGCCGCTTCATACAGCAGCGGCAGCAGGTTCGCCCGCATCTGGTCCGGCGTGTACGAGATCGACGGCATCGTCATGCCGACCGCTCCCTTGCACACGCCCTTGCGGTCGCGAAGGGCCGTGGCAATGCCGCTCAGCCCGAGGTCCAGCTGCTGGTGCGTGATCCAGTGGTCCAGCGTGCGCGCCGCCCGCACGTGCTCCCGGAACACCTCGCCCGTCGTCACGGTGTGCGCCGTGAACGCATGGAAGTCATGCGCCTGGATCCATGCGTCCAGCTCGGCTTCGCTCAACGCCGACAGCGTGACGATGCCGGGCGTCACCACATGCGCCGGTGCCCGCGCGCCCACGTGGTAGCCGACCGACACCACGCGCGGCGCATTGCTGCGCGCCACGTACACCATCTCGTGCCCGTCCAGCACGCTGACGTTCACCGTCTCGCCGCACTGCATCGACACGCGCTGGATGAAGGGCTGCACCAGCCGCGGCAGCCGCGCCGCGCCGATGTAGCTCTGGCTCAGCCGCAGCACCCGCGGCGTCAGCCAGAACAGCTTGCCGTCCGTGCCGGCATAGCCGAAATGCACAAGGCTCAGCAGGTAGCGCCGCGCCGCCGTGCGCGTGAGCCCCGTCAGGTGCGCCGTCTCGCTCGGCGTCAGCCGCGGGTGGTCGTCGTCGAAGGCCTCGATCACGCGCAGTCCCTTGCCCAGGCCCTCGATCAGGTCTTTCTTGTCGATCTGGAACGGCGTGTCGTCCATGCAGTGCGGCAATCCCGGGTGAAAACCCGAATAACGAGCGATGGTCGCTCAGCGTGAGCGATCGTCGCGCATTTTCGGGTCGCCACGCTTGTGACTAACCCGGGGCATGCCTACGCTTCGCCCACCCGAATCCCCATCCGGCCCCGCGACCCCATGAGCATCTCCGGCAGCACCCGTGTCTTCCTGATCCTCGGCGATCCCGTCGCCCAGGTGCGCGCGCCCGAGGTCTTCAACCACTTGTTCGCGCGCCATGGCGCCGATGCGGTGCTGGTGCCGGCGCACGTGCCGCCGCAGGAGCTCGACGGCTTCGCGCGCCATGCGCTGAAGGCGCGCAACATCGACGGCCTGTGGCTGGCCATCCCGCACAAGACCGCGATGCTCGAGCTGCTGGACCGCTGCGACCGCCTCGGCCGCAGCGCCGGGGCGGTGAACGCGGCACGCCGCCAGCCCGACGGCACGCTCGAGGGCGCGCTGTTCGACGGCGTCGGCTTCACCAAGGCGCTGGCGCATTTCGGCGTGCCGGTGACCGGCCGGCAGGTGCTGGTGGTCGGCGTGGGCGGCGGCGGAGTGGCCATCGCGACCTCGCTGGCCGCGGCCGGGGCCGGGCGCATCGCGCTGTACGACACCGCGGCCGGGCGCACCGCCGGGATCGCGCAGCGCCTGCACAGCGAGTTCGGCGTGGCCGTCGACAGCGTCGCGCAGGCCGACCCGGCCGGCTTCGACCTGGTGGTCAACGCCACGCCGCTCGGCCTGCGCGCCGGCGACCCGCTGCCCTTCGACCCGGCGCGGCTGGACGCCGGCGCGGTGGTGGTCGACATCCTGATGAAGAACCAGCCCACGCCCTTGCTGCAGGCCTGCCGCGCGCGCGGCATCGTCGCCCACCCCGGCTTCGAGATGCTGGTGCAGCAGGTGCCCGAGTACCTGTCCTTCTTCGGCTACGACGACATCGCGCGGGCGGTGCAGGCCGATGCTTCCGAGGTGCGCGCGCTGTTCGGCGCCACCTGACGACGACCATTCCAACAACAGGAGACAAGCGATGACCCCCACCTCCCGTCGTGCCCTGCTGCGCGGTGCCGCGCTGGCGGCCGCGTTCAGCGCCAGTGCCTTCGCGGCGCAGGCCCAGCAGACCATCCGGCTGGCCGTGATCCAGGAGCTGTCGGGCGCCGGCGCCACCGCCGGCACCAACGCGAAGAACGGCATCGAGCTGGCCGTGAAGGAAATCAACGCGGCCGGCGGCATCCTCGGCAAGAAGCTGGAGACGATGGTCAACGACACGCAGTCGAACCCCGGCGTCGCCAAGGGCCTGGCCACCAAGGCGGTCGACGACGAGGTGTTCGCGGTGCTCGGCCCCACCTTCTCGGGCTCGGTGCTGGTCAGCATGGCCGAGACGCGGCGTGCCGAGGTGCCCAACTTCACCGGCGGCGAGGCCACCTCGATCACGCAGCAAGGCAACCCGTACATCTTCCGCACCAGCTTCACGCAGGCCTCGTCGATGCCCAAGGTGACGCGCTACATCGCGGCCAACCTGAAGGCGAAGACGGTGGCGGTGATGTTCGTCAACAACGACTTCGGCAAGGGCGGGCGCGATGCCTTCGTCAAGTCGGCAGAGGCCGTCGGGCTGAAGGTGGCCGCCGACATCTCGACCGAGTCGGGCCAGGTGGACTTCGCGGCCCCGGTGCTGCGTGCCAAGCAGAGCAATGCCGACGTGCTGTTCGTCTACACCAACGAAGAGGAGTCGGCGCGCGCGCTGCGCGAGCTGCGCAAGCAGGGCTGGAGCAAGCCCGTCATCGGCGAGACCACGCTGACCGGGCAGAAGGTGATCGACCTCGCCGGCGAGGCGGCGAACGGGGCGATCGCGCACGTCGGCCTGACGGTGGACGCGCCGACGCCGGCGATGCGGGCCTTCCGCACCCGGTTCGAGAAGGAATACAAGTACGTCTCGGACCACAACGGCATCAAGGGCTACACCAGCGTCTACATGCTGAAGGCGGCGATCGAGAAGGTCGGCAAGCTCGACCGGGTGGCGGTGGCGAAGGCGCTGCACGGACTGAGCATCTCGGTCGCGAAGGAACCCGGCGTGCTGATGGATGTCTCCATCGATGCGAATGGCGACCTGGACCGCGAGAGCTTCATCGTCGAGGTGAAGAACGGCAAGCAGGAGGTCAGGGAGACTCTGCCTGCGCTGGGGAAGAAGTGACCGACCTGCTGCAACTGATCCTCTCCGGCCTGGCCACCGGCAGCATCTACGCGCTCGCCGCGCTCGGCTTCACGCTGCTGTGGCAGGCCTCGGGGACCATCAACTTCGCGCAGGGCGAGTTCGTGATGCTGCCGGCCTTCACGATGCTGGGCTTCATGAGCGTCGGCCTGCCGCTGTGGGCCGGCTTCGGGATCACCTGCGTGCTGGCCGTCATCGTGCTCGGCTGGGCCTTCAAGCGCGGCGTTGCCGACCCGCTGCTGCGCTTCGGGCTGATGCCCATCGTCGTGGCCACCATCGGCCTGGCCATCGCGATGCGCAACGGCATCCGCGCCGGCTTCACCGCCGAGGCGCACCCCTTCCCCAGCCTGTTCCCCGACCGGCTCTTCAACCTGTTCGGCGTCACGGTCACGCTGGTCGACCTGGGCACGCTGGCGATGGCCCTGGTGCTGGTGCTGGGCACGCAGGCCTTCCTGGCGAAGACCGTCACCGGCCGCGCGATGCAGGCGGTGGCGCAGAACACCGACAGCGCCACCGTGCTGGGCATCGACGTGCCGCGCATGATCTTCTACACCTTCGCGATCAACGCGCTGCTGGCCTGCGCCGCCGCGCTGCTGATCACGCCGACCTACCTCGCCAAGTTCGACATGGGCGAGCCGCTGGGCACCAAGGCCTTCTTCGCCGCGATCATCGGCGGCTTCAACAACTCGCGCGGCGCGCTGCTGGGCGGGCTGATCGTCGGCGTGGCCGAGAACCTGGCCTCGGCCTACATCTCGCCGGCCTACAAGGACGCGGTCGCGCTGGTCGTCTTCATGCTCGTGATCCTGTTCAAGCCGCAGGGCCTGCTGGGCCGCAAGGAGGAGCGCAAGGTATGACCCTGAACAAGCCTCTCGCCGCCGGGCTGGCGGGCCTGGTGCTGCTGGTCGCGCTGCCGCCCTTCCTGAAGAGCTACGGGTTGTACCTGCTGAGCTACTGGCTGGTGTTCGTGATCGCCAACATGGGGCTCAACCTGACCGTCGGCTATGCCGGCCAGAAGTCGCTCGGGCATGCGGCCTTCTTCGGCATCGGTGCCTACACGGTGGCGATCGTGATGAAGGCCGGCTTCAGCTTCTGGCTCGGCCTGCCGCTGGCGGTGGCGGGCTGCTTCGTCGTCGGCCTCGGGCTGGGCTTTCCGGCGCTGCGCGTGCAGACCATCTACCTGGCGTTCGCGACGCTCGGCTTCAACACCGCGGTGTGGCTGGCGATGCGCAACGAGGAATGGCTGACCGGCGGCACCTTCGGCATCAACAACATCGCGCGGCCGTCGCTGTTCGGCGTCTCGCTCGGGCGCAACCTGCCGTACTACTACTTCATCCTCGCGTGCACGCTGCTGCTGGGTGCGCTGCTGTGGCAGCTGCTGCGCTCGCCCTGGGGCAAGGCCTTCACCGCGCTGCGCGACAACCCGATCCGGGCCGAGAGCCTGGGCATCCACATCCAGGCCTACACGCTGCTGTCGTTCGCGATCGGCGCGGCGTATGCGGGCGCGGCCGGTGCGCTGTTCGCATCGCTGGTGCAGTTCATCGAGCCGGCGCCGTTCACGGTGGGGGCGTCCATCATGATGTACCTGATGGTGGTGGTGGGCGGCCCGGGCTACTTCTTCGGCCCGCTGCTGGGTTCGGCGGTGGGCGTGTTGCTGCCCGAGTGGCTGCGGTTCGCGCAGGGCTGGTACCTGTTCGTGTTCGGCGGCGCGGTGGTGCTGCTGATGCTGTGGCTGCCGGACGGCTTGCTGAGCATCCCGGACCGGCTGAAGGCGCGGCGCCAGGCGCGCGAGGCCTCGGCCGCGCGGGCCGCGTCGGCCGCCGCCCTCGGAGCCCGGCCATGACGACGCCGCTGCTCAAGGTCATCGACCTGTCGAAGTCGTACGGCGCGATCGCCGCGGTGCGCGGCGTGTCGTTCGAGGTGATGCCGGGCGAGATCTTCGGCGTGATCGGCCCGAACGGCTCGGGCAAGACGACGATGTTCAACAGCGTGCTGGGCCAGATCCGGCCGAACGGCGGCACGGTGGAGCTGAAGGGGCAGGACATCACCGGCCTGTCGCCATTGCAGCTGAGCCACCGCGGCGTCGGCCGCACCTTCCAGACGCTGCAGGTGTTCGGCAAGATGAGCGTGCGCGACAACCTGCTGGTGGCGGCGCAGGAGCACCACGGCAGCATGGCGGGCCGCCTGTTCGCGCCGGGCGACTCGGGGCTGGGCGCGAAGGCGGATGCGCTGATCGCGCAGTTCCGCATCGGCCACGTGGCGCAGCAGAAGGCCGGCGAGCTGAGCTACGGGCAGCAGAAGCTGGTCGACATCGCGATGGCCTTCATGAGCGACCCCGACCTGGTGCTGCTCGACGAGCCGTGCGCCGGCGTCAACCCGAGCCTGGTGGGCGGCATCAGCACGCTGCTGAAGGAGCTGAACCGCGACCGGCGGGGCAGCTTCATCGTCATCGAGCACAACATGGATTTCGTGATGGACCTGTGCCACCGGATCATGGTGATGGTCGAGGGCACGGTGATGGCGATCGGAACGCCGGACGAGATCCGGGCGAACAAGCAGGTGCTCGATGCGTACCTGGGGAATTGAGATGCATCCTTCGCGGCGGCAAAGGCGCGCGCGGGGTGGGTGGGACGCGCCGGATGGAGCGGTCGCCGCGCCGGGGGCGCGTCGACTGCCCTGCGCTGTCTGCTTTCAAGGCCCGTCGCCGAAACTCCCGCCGCTCGCTTCGCTCGCTGTGGTCAAACAG
>NZ_JBFUEB010000087.1:0-26098 GCF_056404395.1 Rhizobacter sp. P2_D12
GCGCAGGCCTGCGCCGCCGGCGACTGGCGGGGCGCGTGCGCGCTGTGGGACGAGATCCTGCTGGCGCATCCGCGCGACGGCTGCGCGCTGCAGTGGGCGCACCTGTTCGACTTCCACCGCGGCGACGCGCTGTCGTTGCGGCAGCGTGTGGCCCGCGTGCTGCCCGAATGGCCGCAGGGCGATGCGCTGCGGCCGTACGTGCTGGGCATGCACGCCTTCGGGCTGGAGGAATCGCAGCTGTACGACGCCGCCGAGGCGGCCGGCCGCGAGGCCTGCGCCGGCACGGCCAAGGTGCCGTGGGCCACGCACGCGGTCGCGCACGTGATGGAGATGCAGGGCCGGCCCGCCGACGGCATCGCGTGGCTGCGGCAGCGTCAGGGCGACTGGTCGGAGGGCAACGGGTTTGCCGGGCACCACTGGTGGCACCTGGGGCTGTTCCACCTGGAGACGCTGGACACCGGCGCTGCGCTGGCGCTGTACGACGAGCGGCTGGGCGGGCAGAACGCGTCGTTCACGCTGCAGCGGCTGGATGCGGCGGCGCTGCTGTGGCGGCTGCAGCTGATGGGCGTCGACACCGGCACGCGCTGGCCGGACCTGGCGCGCGACTGGGACGTGTCGCCGGTGGGCGTCGGCCATTCGGCATTCAACGCGCTGCATGCGCTGATGGCGCTGATCGGGGCGCAGCGTTGGGACGATGCGGCGGCCTTCGTCGAATCGGCACGGCTGCAATGGCCGGCGCTGCCTGCGGGCCAGGCGGCGATGGCGAGCGAGGTGGCGCTGCCGCTGCTGCAAGGCCTGCTGGCGTTCGGGCAAGGCGATGTGCAGGCCGCCGTGCAGCGCATCGCGCCGCTGCGCGGGCAATTGCACCGCATCGGCGGCAGCCATGCGCAGCGCGACATCGTCGACCAGACGCTGCTGGCGGCCTGCGCACAGGGCGGGGGCGGCGACTGGGGGCGCGCGCTGGTCAACGAGCGGCTGCTGGCGAAGCCGGTGACGCCGCTGACGGAGTTCTGGCAGCGGCGCCTGTAGCCCGGATGCCCATCCGGGGGTTGTCCGACACATCCCGGATGGGCATCCGGGCTACACGTGCGGCTGCTTCAGCCCTTCCGTCGCATAGGCCCGCTGCACCGCCGGCCGCGCCAGCACGCGCTGCAGGTAGGGCCCGAGCGCCGGCAGGCTGCGCGCCGGCCGTGCAAACCCGCGCGTCCAGCGGCACAGCATCAATGCGTACAGGTCGACCGCGCTGAACGACTCGCCCAGCAGCCACGGCCCGCCGTGCGATGCGAGCTCGGCCTCGAGGAGGTCGACCAGCGCGTCGATGCGCGCCTCGGCGCGTTCCTTCACCTGCGCGACCGCCGCATCGTCATGCGCGTAACGGTGCGGATAGAAGTACGAGATCAGCGCCGACTGCAGGCTGCTCGACAGCCACACCAGCCACTTGTAGAAGTGCGCCCGCTGCGCGCTGCCGACGGCCGGCGCCAGGCCGGCCGCGGGGTGCGTGTCCAGCAGGTGCAGGCAGATCGCGGCGGTCTCGTACAACACCAGCTCGCCGTCGACCAGCACCGGGATCAGCCCGTTCGGGTTCAGCTTCAGGTAGGCCGGCGACTTGTGCGCGTCGTGTTCGCGGTCGACGCGCACCAGCTCGAACGGGATGCCGAGCTCTTCGAGCAGCATGTGCGGCGCCATGCTGGCGGTGCTGGGGGAGTAGTACAGCTGGATCATCGAGGCGGCCCGGGGTGCGAAGCGCGCCATCTTATCGGGCGACCCCGGCGCGGCCGTCAGCGCAGCATGCCGTCGGGCGCGGTCGCGTTGCGGTGGGCCTCGGCCTCCGCCTCGTTGTGGCGGAACAGGTCGGCCAGCGTCTTGCCCGGCTCGTCGCGGAACGCGTGCTCGGTGACGACGAGCTGGCGGATGCGGTCGACGCGGAAGCTGCGGAAGTTCTCGCGCGTCTCGCACCAGGCCGCGAGCGTCCACACCGCGCCCCAGTAGAAGCAGCCGAGCGGGCGCACGGTGCGTTCGCTGCTGACGTCCTTCAGGTCGACGTACTGCAGCTGCACGCGGCGGCGCGACTCGGTGGCCAGGCGCAGCGATTCGAGGTGCGAGCGAGCGCGCGGATCGAACTCGAACGACGGTGCATACAGCGCAAGGCTCTCGGCCGCGGCGCGCGCGGCGCTCGGCAGCACCGACAGGATCTTCGACAGCGCGGCATCTGCGCGCGCGGCCAGCGCGGCATCCAGGCGCGGCTGCGCGATGCGCACGGCGGCCACCAGCGCCTGCGCCTCTTCGCCGCTGAACATCAGCGGCGGCAGGTCGAAGCCGGCGCGCATGCGGTATCCGACACCGGCCTCGCCTTCGATCGGCACGCCCTGCAGCTGCAGGTCGGCGACGTCGCGGTAGACCGTGCGCGCCGAGACCTCGAGCCGCTCGGCGATGAACTCGGCCGTGGTCAGGCGCCGCCCGCGCACGAGCTGCACCAGCTGGAACAGGCGGTCAGCGCGTCGCATCGGTGGGCGGGGCCTTCGTGGGGCCGGGGGTGGCGTTCATCGACGTCTCCAGCCGCGCATGCTACGCCAGCGCGTGCAGGCCGATGCGGTTGCCCTCGCTGTCGGCGATGTGGGCGAAGCAGCCCATGTCGCCGGGCAGCGTGACCTTGGGCGTGGTGATCTGGCCGCCGGCCGCCTGCACGCGCTCGAGCACCGCGTCGAGCGAGGGCTGGGCGTTCAGGTAGACGATGGTGCCTTGCTGCGACGGCGGCGCCACGCGCTCGCCGGCGATCAGGCAGCCGCCGATGCCAGGTTCGTCGTAGCCGAACACCGCGAGCGTCACGTCGCCCATCGGCTCGCGGCGCAGCGAGGTGGCGAAGAGCTTTTCGTAGAAGGACTGGGCGCGGTCGAGATCGGTGACCGGGATCTCGAACCAGTTGAGGGCGCTGCGCACGGCATCGGTCATGGCAATCTCCGGGAAGGGGCGTTGAACGGAGCCGTGATGCTGCGCGGCGGCTGCTGACAGCGTGTTGTCAGCATGGGGCGGGCCGGTAGGATGCGCGGCAGACCCACCGCCCTCCGACCCGATGTTCACGCTGCCGCGCACCGCCACCGCCCCGTTCTGCCCGTCCGAGGTTCGCGGCAGCATCGCGATCCCGGCCGGCGTGCCGCTGTGGCGCAAGCTGCTGCGCGTGGCCGGCCCGGGCCTGCTGGTGTCGGTGGGCTACATGGACCCCGGCAACTGGGCCACCGACATCGAGGCCGGCTCGCGCTACGGCTACGCACTGCTGTGCGTGGTGCTGCTGTCGAGCCTGGCGGCGATGCTGCTGCAGACGCTGAGCCTGCGGCTGGGGCTGGTGGCGCGCAAGGACCTGGCGCGCGCCTGCCGCGACCACTACCCGAAGGCGACGAGCCGCGTGCTGTGGCTGCTGGCCGAGCTGGCGATCATCGCGTGCGACGTGGCCGAGGTGCTGGGCAGTGCGCTGGCGCTGCACCTGCTGTTCGGCGTGTCGCTGGTCACCGGCATCGTGATCACCGCGTTCGACACGCTGATCGTGCTGGGGCTGAAGGGCAAGGGCTTCCGGCAGGTGGAGGCGATCGTGCTGGGCCTGATCGTCACGATCGGCGTGTGCTACGCGGTCGAGCTGGCGATGGTGGGGCCCGACTGGCGCGCGGTGGCGCAGGGCTTCGTGCCGCGGCTGTCGGCCGTGCAGGACCCGCAGGCGCTGTACCTGGCCATCGGCATCCTCGGCGCGACCGTGATGCCGCACAACCTGTACCTGCATTCGTCGATCGTGCAGACGCGCCACGTGGCCGCCGACGACGCGAGCCGGCGCGAGGCGATCCAGCTGTCGACGTTGGACACGGTGGTGTCGCTGTCGCTCGCGCTGCTCGTGAACGCGGCGATCCTGACGCTGGCGGCATCGGCCTTCCACGGCACCGGGCACACGCAGGTGACCGAGATCCAGGATGCGTACCACCTGCTCGACCCGCTGGTGGGCGGGGTGCTGGCGTCGGTGCTGTTCGGCGTTGCGCTGCTGGCCGCCGGGCAGAGCTCGACCTTCACCGGGACCATCGCGGGCCAGATCCTGATGGAGGGCTTCCTCGACCTGAGGATCCCGTGCTGGCAGCGCCGGCTGATCACGCGCGGGCTGGCGCTGCTGCCGGCGCTGGGCGGCGTGCTGTGGCTGGGCGAGGCGGGCGTCGGCAAGCTGCTGGTGGCCAGCCAGGTGGTGCTGAGCTTCCAGCTGCCGTTCGCGATCTGGCCGCTGATCCGCTTCACCAGCCGGCGCGACCTGATGGGCGTGTTCGCCAACGGGCCGTGGCTGAAGGCGGGGGCGTGGAGCTTGTTCGCGTTGATCAGTGCGGCGAACTTGTGGTTGGTGAGTGCGGTGTTTCGGTAGATCGAAGGGCCTGATCTCTGTACCCGTTGCTTCAGTCATCGCAGTTCGGTTCTAATCCGCCGGCTCGCGTTTCAAGCAGTCTCCTGAAGAAGTACCCAGGGCGCGAAGCAAGGCGTGTGACGAGGTCGACGAGGAGGAGTTCATGAAGAGGTCATCGGGCCTCCACCGTAGCGGTGGAGCGCTTTGCGTTGGGCTGTTGCGAGCGTGGCTGCGGCAACTGGGGAGCGTGGCTGGCATGGTGCTGGCGCTGCTGTGCGGACTGCAAGGCCTGGCTCATGCCGAAGGGCAGGTCGCTGCGATTCCGGTGCCGCCGATGCAGACGGTGGAGTTCGACGCCTCGCGGGAAGTCTTCGGGCCGCAGACGGTGGCGAACTGCGTGGAGTCCGTGGTGATGTTCGCGCATGGCACGACGTGCGTGGGCATCTACCGATACCTGCCGGCCGGTGTCAACGACGGTGCGTACTGCGGCTCCAATCACGGGGACGGCATTTGCTACAACGTCGTGTGCAAGGACTGCAGGGATCTTCCGTTCGGCTGGGGGACCGCCGGCTGGTGGACCTACACCTTTCGCGAGGGCCATGCCTACAGCTGCCCGGCCAATGCCAGCGGGTTCATTGAGTCGCCGACCTGCACCTGCAACGACGGCTACAGGCCCGACAGCACCGCCAGCCAGTGCACCCCCGACACCGTGGTGCCATGGGCCAGCGCCCCGCCGCCGCCGGAGTGCGAGGTGTGCAAGGGCAACCCGATCTATCCGCTGCGCGGGGTCAAGCACGAGGTGCTGGACACGGGGCTGGCGATCGGGCGCACGACGCTGCAGTTCACCTACGACAACGCGAACCGGATCCCGACGACGACGGGTGCGCTGACCGACGTCGCGGTGGCGGAGAACCGCAGCACCGTGATGGGCAGCCAGCAGTGGTCCAGCAACCTGCACCGGCGGGTGAACCTGGTCACGATCAGCGCCGGGGACTCGGCCCCGGGGCTGCCGGTGCCCACCGTCTTCCCGCGCGGCAACGGGGCGAGCAAGACGATGACGAGCACGGATGGCGGCCCGCGGGTGGGCGAGCCGGGCAACGCGGATCGATTCGTGCAGCTGCCCGGCGGGGATTACCTGTACACCGACGGCCGCAGCAACGTGCAGGAGACCTATACGGGCCTGGGGCTGCTGACGGCCCTGGCGTGGCCGGACGGCACGCGCATCGCCTTCACGTACAGCGGCACCGGCATGAACACGCTGAGCCAGGTGAGCGACAACCTGGGGCGCAGTCTGGGCTTCGGCTACACGGTGTTCACCGATGGCGCGCTGCGGCTGAGCAGCATCACGGATGCGAGCGGGCAGGTCACGACGCTCAGCCACGACAGCCGCAACAACCTGGTGGGCATCACCTGGGCGGACGGCAAGACGAAGAGCCTGCTGTACGAGAACGCGGCGCTGCCCTGGGCGCTGACCGGCGTGGGCGACGAGCGCGGCATCCGGTATGCCACCTTCGGCTACGACGCGCAGGGCCGGGCGATCAGCACCGAGCACGCGGGCGGGGTGGACAGGTACACGGTGAGCTACACGACGCCGCCGAGCATCCAGGTGACGCAGCAGAGCTATGGCAGTGCGGTCGCGCGCTTCCACACCTGGAGCCTGCCGACGGGCACGGTGATGACGGAGCCGAGCGGGCAGACGACCACGTGGAGCGCGATCAGCCTGAACGGCAAGAACCTGTTCAGCGCGCAGGGCCAGCAGGGCGGCGCGGGCAGCCTGGCCAGCAGCAGGAGCCAAAGCTATGACGCGAACGGCAACATCGCCAGCCGCGACAACTTCAACGGCACCCGAACCTGCTACGTCAACGACCTGGCGCGCAACCTGGTGATCACGAGCGTGGTGGGGTTGACCACGCAGGACTGCAACGCCGTGACGCCGGTGAACGCCAGCCTGCCGGCCGGTGCCACCAAGACCAGCACGCAGTGGCACCCGGACTGGAGCCTGCCCACCAAGGTGGCCGCCCCGAGGCAGATCACGACCTACGTCTACAACGGCCAGCCCGATCCGTTCGCGGGCAATGCGACGATCAGCTGCGCACCGAGTGCGGCGACCTTGCTCGATGGCAAGCCGGCCGCATCCCTGTGCAAGCGCGTGGTGCAGCAGACCACCGATGCGGACGGGCACCTGGGTTTCAGCGCCACGCCGCAAGCCGGCGCGACCGTGATCGTCACCACCTGGACCTACAACGAAGACGGCCAGGTGCTCACGGTCGCCGATGCCGACAGCGGCACGACCACCTACGTCTACTACACCGACACCACGGCCACCCACACGCGCGGTGACCTGCAGTCGATCACGACCTCGCTCGGCAAGGTGACGACCTTCAATGAATACAACAAGCTGGGCCAGGTGCTGCGAAGCACCGATGACAACGGCGTGGTGACCGTGAACACCTACGACCTGCGGCAGCGGCTGCTGTCGAGCACGGTCGGCTCGGACGCGACGAGCTACACCTATGACGCGGCCGGTCAACTCAAACAGGTGATGCTGCCCAACGGCGCGTGGGTGGGCTTCGACTACGACGACGCACACCGGCAGGTGGCGGTGTACGACCACAAGAGCAACCGCATCGACTACGTGCTGGACAACGCGGGCAACCGCACCAGCGAGAAAGCGAAGGACCCGGCAGGCACCCTCAAGCGCACGCTGGCCCGCGTGATGGACGCGCTGGGCCGGGCGCAACAAGGCACGGGGAGGGAGTAAGCCATGAACAAGAAGACAAGCATGCGACTCACCCTGATCGCGGCCAGCCTGACTGCACTGGCCCACCACGTCTCTTGGGCTCAAGTCCCCACCCCTCCGGTGTCCCCGGCCACGGTGCGCACCTACGAATACGACGCCGAAGGCAACCCCACCAAGGTGACCCGCGACCCGAGCGGCCTGAACCTGCAGACCAAGGCCAGCTACGACGCGCTGTCGCGGGTGAAGGACGTCACCGACCCGAAGAACGGCAAGACGAGCATCGGCTACGACGGAGGCGGCCAGCCGACCCAGGTGACCGACCCGAGGAACCTGGTGACCCAGTACCCGCGCAACGGCTTCGGCGACGCGACCCAGCTGATCAGCCCGGACACCGGCATCACCAACATCACCTACGACGCGGCGCGGCGCATCAAGACCCGCACCGACAGCCGTGGCGTCACCGAGACCTACAGCTACGACCTCGAAGGCCGGCTGACGAGCGTGGTCCACACGCAAGCCGGACAGACCCCACAGACGGTGAGCTGGAGCTGGGACCTGACCGGAGCGAACTACAGCAACAGCATCGGGCGTCTGAGCCGCACCGATCACCCGAGCGGGGCCTCGCGCTTCAGGTACGACCCGCGAGGGCGGATCACCGAAGCGGTGCAAGCGGTGTACGCCACCCCCGGTGCCAACAGCGCCGCGGTGATCACGTCGACAAAGTATGGCTACACCTTCGGCGACCTGACCAGCATCACTTATCACTCTGGCCGACAGCTGACGATCATCCGCGACCGCGGCGAGATCATCGGCATCAGCCTGGCCAAGGACGCGGGCAGCACCGCGGTCCCGTTGATCAGCAACGTGACCTGGGAGCCCTTCGGCCCGATCAGCGGCTGGGACTGGCACATGGCGAGCGGCCTGGTCTCGCACCAGCGCAGCTACGACCTGAGCGGACGCATGGTGCGCTACCCGATCGGCGGGGTGCTGCGCGACGTCACCTACGACGCGGCCGACCGCATCGTCGGCTTCACGCACCTGCTGGCGAGCAACGGCACAGTTCAACCGGCGCTGGACCAGAGCTTCGGCTACGACGAGAACAGCCGGATCACCAGCATCACGACGAACAGCGCGAGCTGGGCTATCAGTTATGACGCCAACGGCAACCGCACCAGCGTGAGCCTGAACGGCAGCCCGAGCACGTACACGACCGAGGCGACGAGCAACCGGCTCACCAGCATCAGCAACCCGGCCAGAAGCTTCGGCTACGACAACGCCGGCAACACGACCAGCGACAGCGCAGGCTACACCGCCACCTACGGCCTGAACGGCTCGGTGGCCAGCATCACGAAGGCGGGCATCACCGGCACCTACAGCTACGACGCCAACAAGCGGCGCATCCGCAAGTTCACGAGCGCGGGCGCTGGCAGCACCATCGTCTTCGTGTACGACCTGGAGGGGCGACTGCTCGGCGAGTACGACCAGAACGGCCAGGCGATCCGCGAGTACGTGTGGCTGGAGAACATCCCGGTGGCGATGTTCACGCCCGACCCGGCGAACCCGAGCGGACAGCCGCTCGTGTACTACATCCACGCCGATCACCTGAACGCGCCACGCATCGTGGTGGACCAGAGCAACGCAACCCGCTGGCGCTGGCTGGCCGAGCCCTTCGGGACGACGGCGCCGGAGACCAATCCGGATGGGCTCGGGGCCTTCACGCAGAACCTTCGCTTCCCGGGGCAGTATGCGGATGCGGAGAGCGGGCTTTGGTACAACTACTTTCGGAATTACGATTCCTCAAGGGGCAGCTACTCGCAATCAGATCCGGCAGGATTGACTGGTGGGATTAACACATTTTCATACGTCGAGGGAAACCCACTTCTCCTAATGGACCCGAGCGGGCTGTGGAGCGCAGCTGATTTACCATCGCCGGATCAAGGTTTTGTGGACGCTGTGACAGGTTTTGGAGATGGAATAAGCTTCTTTGGATTCAGCCCAAGTAGATCGATTCGTCAAGGTTGGGAAATTGATGGGGGTGTTAGGTGCACGCCCGCATATCAAGCTATGCGCGATGCTGGGCAATGGTATTCAACACTGCTTCCTATCGCAGGGAGACTTGGTTACATGTCGCGAGTGGCCTCTATTCCAAAAGGGGTGTCTACCGTGGAGGCCGCCTACGCTGCCCGTGCTGCAGCAAAAAGCGAATATCGATCCATCATGCGATCTGTGATAGGCGCGCTCGATCGTGACCCTTCACTCAAGACCATTCTCGCCAAAGCGGCGTTGAAAGGGGATGCTTATGCAATTGCTCGAGCAGGGGTTTCAAATCCAAAATGGAATGCAGGCATACTTGGCTTGGGAGGTCTTGGTGTGATTGACCAATTGATGAAGTCTGAAGATGCGACTTGCGAGTGCGAGAAATGACTTCAATCAATGATCGGTCGAGCTCACCAAGAAAAGTGGTGCTGAGAAATTTAACGAATGGTGCGCCGTGGCAGGCCGAACTTTTCGAGCTAGCCATAGAAGGCCCATCATTCAAATCATTAAAGGAAGAGGCCGAGAAGGGGGGGGCTGTTGGATTCGGTTCCAAGGTCATTGGATTCTCGAAAGGCAGGCTTCGCGAGGTATTTCTAGCTGTATATTTTCTGGAAAATGAATGGATAGTATTTGATGGATGCAGAGCGCGGGCGCTGGGGAGCGTTAGTGTCCGTTGGAGTGTTTCTCGATTTAATATTCTTGGTGCTGGAATTGCCACGCTGCATATTTCAGATGACGTCGAGTCAGAGTCGGTTTCGTACTTCAGGCCTTGGCTTCGTCACTGGTTTGAGGACGGGTGGTCGCTGGATGATGTTGATATAGGATGGGTCGTCGGCCATCTTGCGTCCAATGCAGACGCCAAGGTCCGATTACTCGAAGCACTAAGCAAATGCTAGTCAACCGCGCGCCGACGGGAGTCCGGCTCATGCCTCCGGCGCACAGGGCTTGGCCGATTTTGGGATGCGGCCGCTGCATGGCATGCCGGTGATGATTCAGACTTTTCCGTGGGTGCTTGATATTCTGTCGGCCGAGCTTTTTGAGAGGATCGCCGTTTGCTGACAACCAATCTTGCGGCTGACAGTTCGGAGGTCACACACAGTGGGTGAAACGGAAGCACTCAAGCAAAATCTTGAGACGTTCGAGAGACGGCTGCCCACGTTGCTGCTCAAGCATCGATGGCAGCATGTGGTGATCGCGCAAGGCGAGATTGTCGAGATCTGCGACACGTACGAGGCTGCCATCAAATTCGGCTACAGCCACTATCCATCGGAGAATCAATACTATCTACTGCAGCAGGTGGTTCCGATCCCTGATCGAGCCGACATGCACCTCGCATGTCGGGCCAGCTGACCTTTCATATCGCCGGCGATCGCCCGGTCATACAAGTTGAGGTCAAGCCGAGCTTGTTGGCTCAGCAGCACTTGTATGCGAACGCGCCACACGGTGTTCCGTCGGTCGTCGCGCATTTCCTGGTCGATACCGGCTCTCCGAATTGCGTGATCGACGAGAGCGTGGTTGCCAGTTGGGCCTCAGAAGGCACAGCTATTTTCGCGCCTTAGAAGGGTTGGCCATGAAAATATTATTCGTAACAATGACGACGTTCATTGTGCTTGTCGCCGCATGGATAAGGCGCGACATCATATTCAACCTCTTGGCAGGAAGACCCAAGCTGCGTCGTTTTGCAAAGATATTCTCACCACCAAGGTCGAATTCTCCTCTTTTTGAGATTGAGCTCTTGGAAAAGGAGGGAGCGTTGCAGGGTAGCGTGACCTTTGAGCATGAGCTGGCTGGATGGTATCAACTTGGATTGATCGTCGAGAAGCAAGTAGAGAATCCAATCCTGCATCCGTTACTTCTAGAGGCAAAGTGTGACTGGCAAGTGGGTGACCATTCGGCAACCTTGCTTCAAGGCCAGATAAATCTGGCCACACCATGGTGGTCGGGCACAAATCGTAGCGGCTTCCGGTTGAAAATATACGCGGTTCCGGACGATGTGCCGAGGAAATCGACGGGCAGACTCACCTTGTCGGTGGGGGGTGCCGCTCTGCAAGAAAGGTACGGACGCGTGAGATTTTTCATCGCGCCCTTGAATATTTGGTAAATATCCTCGTGGCCATCATGAGTTGCATGAGCGACTCACAGAGTACTTCCAAGAGTAATCCATGCACGCAGGCAATCTTGGCTCTCAACTCAAGGTGAGGCGTAGGTGGGTGTAGGGCGGATCTGTTAGCTTGATGGTATGTTGGTGGCATTTCGTTCGCTCCGGAGACCCCGCTCTCCGACAACCAATCGTGCAGCTGACAGCTCGGAGGTCTCAGTGGGTGAAACGGAAGCACTCAGGCAAAATCTCCAGACGTTCGAGAGACGGCTGCCCACGTTGCTGCTCAAGCATCGAGGGCAGTATGTGGTGATTGCGCAAGGCGAGATCGTCGAGATCTGCAAGACCTACGAGGCTGCAATCAAGTTCGGCTACAGCAACTATCCATTGGAGGATCAATACCATCTGCTCCAGCAGGTGGCTCCGGTTCCCGACAGGGCCGACCTGCACCTCGCACCGGGTTGATCAAACCGCCACCCGATACCCCCGCGGAATCGCCCCCAGCAATCTCTTCGTGTAGTCCTGCTGCGGCTGCTCCAGGATCTGCGCCACGCTCGCCYGCTCGACCACCTCGCCGTCCTTCATCACCAGCACCTCGTCGGCCATGAAGCGCACCACCGCCAGGTCGTGGCTGATGAAGACATAGGACAGGCCCAGCTCGTCCTGCAGGTCCTTCAGCAGGTTCAGCACCTGCGCCTGCACCGACACGTCGAGCGCGCTCACCGCCTCGTCCAGCACCAGCACCTCCGGGTCCAGCGTCAGGCAGCGCGCGATCGCCACGCGTTGCCGCTGCCCGCCCGAAAACTCGTGCGGGTACTTGTGCATCGCGCTGTCGTCCAGCCCCACCTTGCCCAGCAGCGCACGCGCCCGGGCCTCGCGCTCGGCGCCATCGCGCCCGATGCCGTGGATCGCCATCGGCTCGGTCAGCGTCTGCCCGATCGTGAAGCGCGGGTTCAGCGACGCATACGGGTTCTGGAACACCACCTGGATGCGCCGGCGCATCGGCAACAGCTCGCGCCGGCTCAGCGCCAGCAGATCCTTGCCGTCGAACATCACGCGCCCGCCCACCGGGCCGCCGTTCGGCTCGTGCAGGCGCAGCAGCGTCAGCCCCATCGTCGTCTTGCCCGATCCCGATTCGCCCACCACGCCCAGCGTGTGCCCACGCCGCAGCGTGAAGCTCGCGCCCTTCACCGCGCGGAACTCCTTGCGGCCGAACACGCCGCTGCGCAGCCAGAAGCTCTTGGTCAGGTTGCTCGCGTCGATGACGATCGGCGCCGCCGCATCCTTGGGCGCCGGTGCCGCCGCCGCCTCGCGGCCCGCGATGTGGTCGTCGATCACCATCAGCCGCGCACCGCGCTGCTCCAGCGACGGCCGGCAGGCCAGCAGCGCCTTCGTGTACGGATCGCGCGGCGCACTGAAGATCCCCGCCACCGGCCCCTGCTCGCGCACCGTGCCCTGGCGCATCACCACCACCTGGTCGGCAATCTCGCCCACCACGCCCAGGTCGTGCGTGATGAACAGCATGCTCATGCGGTGCTGCGTCTTCAGCCGCGCCAGCAGCTCCAGGATCTGGCGCTGGATCGTCACGTCCAGCGCCGTCGTCGGCTCGTCGGCGATCAGCAGCTTGGGCTCGCACGACAGCGCCATCGCGATCATCACGCGCTGCTGCTGCCCACCCGACAACTCGTGCGGGTAGGCCTGCAAGCGCCGCTTCGGCTCCGGCAGCCCCACCTCGACCAGCAAGGCCTCGGCCCGCGCCAGCGCCTGCCTGCGCGTCAACCCCAGGTGGCGCATCAGCGGCTCGCTCAGCTGCTGCCCGATCGTGAACACCGGGTTCAGCGAACTCATCGGGTCCTGGAACACGCAGGCGATGTCCTTGCCGCGCAGCGCCTGCAGCTCGGGCAGCGTGGCCGCCAGCAGGTCGCGGCCCTGGAAGCTGATCGCCCCCTGCCGCTCGGCATTGCTCGGCAGCAGGTTCAGGATCGACATCGCGGTCACGCTCTTGCCCGAACCCGATTCGCCCACCAGCGCCACCGTGGTGTTCTCCGGCACGTCGAAGCTCACGCCCACCGACTGGCCGTCGATGTCGCGCCCGACCGCCTGCGCACGCTGCACCACGCCGCCTTCCCTGCTGGTGCGAAACGACACCCGCAGGTCCTTGATCGACAACAAGCTCATTCCAGCCCCCGCAGCTTCGGATCCAGCGCATCGCGCAACGCATCGGCAAACAGCGAGAACGCCGTGACGAAGACCGCCATGAAAGCGGTGGCCGCCACCAGCTGCCACCAGTAGCCGAGGATCAGCTCGCTCTGCGCCTCGGCCAGCATGGTCCCCCACGACACGTCGTCGACGCCCACGCCCAGCCCCAGGTACGACAGGATCACCTCGAACTTGATGAAGCCCACCACCAGCAGCGACATGCGCACCAGGATCACGTGGCTGATGTTGGGCAGGATGTGGCGGAACATGCGCGATGCGGCCGATGCGCCGATCGCCTCCGCCGAACGCACGTATTCGCGCACCGAATGCTTCAGGAACTCGGCCCGCACCTGGCGGTACAGCCCGGTCCAGCCGACCAGCGCCAGGATGATCGCGACGCTGCCGATGCCGCGCCCGAAGATCACCGCGAACGACAAGATCAGCAGGATGTCCGGAATCGCCGTGAACACGCTGTACAGCCACTCGAGGAAGTCGCCCACCTTGCCGCCGAAGAAGCCCGCCAGCGCGCCCAGCAGCGTGCCGATCAGCGTCGCCACCACCGCGCCCAGCAGGCCCACGAACACCG
Source organism: Rhizobacter sp. P2_D12 (assembly GCF_056404395.1). Lineage (NCBI taxonomy): Bacteria > Pseudomonadati > Pseudomonadota > Betaproteobacteria > Burkholderiales > Sphaerotilaceae > Rhizobacter > Rhizobacter sp. P2_D12. The sequence goes on from NZ_JBFUEB010000087.1 coordinate 14,027, forward strand.
AGGTCTGCGTGCCCTTCATCGCCTTGGCCAGCACGTCGCGCCCCAGGCGGTCGCCGCCGAAGGGCAGCGTCTCGCGCTTCACCGTGTCCTCGGCCTTGAACCTGGCAGCGCGCTCGTCCCATTCCTTGTAGCGCGGCGCCAGCGGGTCCACCGCCGACAGGTCGACGTTCGGCCCCTTGGGCACGGGGATGGCACTTTGCTCCACCGCGGGCGCCGGGCCCATGAAGGTGGGCGGCGCATTCGGCACGCCCACTTCCTTCTGCCAGTCGCGCGCCAGCAGGCCCACGGTGCCCAGCAGCACCAGCGCGGCAAAGGCCAGCACCACCACCATCGCGACCATGCCGACGCGGTCGCTGCGCAGCCGCTTCCAGGCGGCGCGCCACACGCCTTCGGACTGGCGCGGCCCGAGGACGGGGGGAGTCAGGACTGCGCTCATTTCAGCACCACCCGGGGATCGATCAGCTTGTAGAGGATGTCGGCGCCCAGGTTGACCAGCATCGTCAGCATCGCCAGGTAGACGGTGACCGCCTGGATGACGGGGTAGTCGCTGCGGTTCACCGCCAGGATGATCTCGCGGCCCAGGCCCGGGATCGAGAAGAACACCTCGATCAGGAACGAGCCGACGAACACGCCGGGCAGCGCCAGCGCGATGTTGGTGACGATCGGAATCATCGCGTTGCGCAGCACGTGCTTGAACAGCACCGTGCCCTCGGTCATGCCCTTGGCGCGCGCCGTGCGCACGTAGTCGTGGCCCAGCTCGTCGAGGAAGAAGGTGCGGTACAGYCGCGTCTGCGGCGCCAGGCCCACCAGCAGCGCCAGCAGCACCGGCAGCGGCACGTAGGTGACCAGGTTGGTCCAGGTGCTGTCGCTCCAGCCCTGCACCGGGAACCAGCCGAGCTGGAAGCCGAACAGGTACTGCCCGATGATGATGTAGACCAGGAACGACACCGACAGCGCCACGGTCGAGACCACCATGATGCTGCGGTCGGCCAGCGAGCCGCGGCGGTACGCCACCCACATCGCGATCGGCAGCGCCACCAGCGTGTCCAGCACCAGGATCGGGATCATCACCGTCAGCGTGGCCGGCGCGCGCGTCGCGAAGATGTTGCTCACCGCCTCGTTGGTGGCCCAGCTGTGGCCCCAGTCCAGCGTGACGATGCTGCGGAAGTAGATCAGCAGCTGCTGCCACACCGGCTTGTTCAGCCCGAGTTGCTCGCGGATCGCGTCGATCTGCTGCGGCGTGGCATTCAGCCCGCCGAGGATTTCGGCGGGGTCGCCCCCGAAGTACTTGAACAGGAAGAACACCAGCAGCACCACCCCGATCAGCGTCGGGATCATTTGCCACAGGCGCCGTATCAGGTAGGCGGCCATATTGTCGTGAAGCGTCTCGGGTCGAGAAGAGAGGACCGGCCGCGCCCCACCGACCCGGGTGGGGGCGGCGGGCGGCATCGCGCCGGCAGTTGCCAGAAACTGGGCAGGCGCGAGTCTAAGGCCCGGTCCAAAGCCCTTCGCCCCGCGTTTGCCCTCAGGAACCCGGCAGCGCACGCAACTTGCATGCCGATCGGAAAGTTCCCGCGGCGCAGGCGGGGCAAGCCCGGAGGACAGCCGCCCCGGGCAGGCTCTAGACTTCGCGCCTCCGGCATGCCGCCGCGCCACGAGCGCTGCGGCGCGCCCTCCCACCAGGAGTTCCCGACCATGATCCGATGTGGCGCAGCTCGCCTGCTCGCGCTCTGCCTGGCCTTCACCGCCGCGGTGCACGCGGCTGCCGCCGACCCCGCCGCGCCGGCACCGAAGGTGCTGCGCTATGCCTTCCCGATCGCCGAGACCGGCTTCGACCCGGTGCAGCTGAGCGACCTCTATTCGCGCACCGTCACCGCCGGCATCTTCGAGACGCCCATCACCTTCGACTACCTGGCCCGCCCGGCGCGCATGAAGCCGAACACCGCGGTGGCGATGCCGCAGATCTCGGACGACTTCAAGACCTTCACCTTCACGCTGAAACCGGGCACCTACTTCCAGGACGACCCGGCCTTCAAGGGGCAGCGCCGCGAGCTGGTGGCGCAGGACTACGTCTACACCCTCAAGCGCCACTACGACCCGCAGTGGAAGAGTCCCAACCTGTACCTGCTGGAGAACTGCAGGCTGCTCGGCCTGTCGGAGTTGCGCAAGCAGGCGCTCGATTCGAAGCAGCCCTTCCCGTACGACCGCGAGGTCGAGGGCATTCGCGCGCTCGACCGCTACACCTTCCGCGTGCGCCTGGCCGAACCGTCGCCGCGCTTCCACCAGCAGATCATGACGGACGCCGGGGCCTTCGGCGCGGTCGCGCGCGAGGTGGTCGAGTTCTATGGCGACAAGATCATGGCCCACCCGGTCGGCACCGGGCCGTTCCGGCTCGCCGACTGGCGGCGCAGCTCGCTGATCGTGCTGGAGCGCAACCCCGGCTACCGCGAACGGCTGTACGACGAAGAGGCCGCCGCCGACGACCCGCGCTCGCAGGCCATCGCGCGCGCGATGAAGGGCAAGCGCATCCCGATGCTCGACCGGGTCGAGATCTCGATCATCGGCGAGGCGCAGCCGCGCTGGCTGAGCTTCCTGAACGGCCAGAGCGACTTCCTCGACCGCCTGCCCAGCGAGTTCTCCGGCATCGCGATCCCGAAGAACCGGCTGGCGCCGAACCTCGCCAAGCGCGGCATCCAGATGGACCAGGCGCCGCTGGTCGATGCGGTGCTGGCCGCGCTGTTCAACCAGGACAACCCGGTGGTGGGCGGCTACACGCCCGAGAAGGTGGCGCTGCGCCGTGCCATCTCGCTGGCCTACAACGCGCCCGTCGAGCTGCAGCAGGCACGCAAGAACCAGGCGATCCCCGCGCAGACGGCGATCGCCCCGGCGGTCTACGGCTACGACCCGACGGTGAAGACCGAGATGAGCGACTACGACCCCGACCGGGCGCGTGCACTGCTCGACACCTACGGCTACGTCGACCGCGATGGCGACGGCTGGCGCGACCAGCCCGACGGCAGCCCGCTGGTGCTCGAGTACGCGACCCAGTCCGACCAGCAGAGCCGCCAACTGGCGGAGCTGTGGGACAAGAGCATGCGGGCCGTCGGCCTGCGCATGGTGTTCAAGACCGCGCAATGGCCCGAGAACCTGAAGGCCTCGCGCGCCGGCAAGCTGATGATGTGGGGCGTGGCCTGGTCGGCGACGACCCCCGACGCCGACACCTTCCTCGCGCTCGCCTACGGCCCCAACAAGGGCGGCGCCAACCATTCGCGCTTCGACCTGCCGGCCTTCAACGAGCTGTTCGTCAAGCAGGGCCGCCTGGGCGACGGGCCCGAACGCGAGCAGGTGCTGCGCGAGGCCAGCAAGCTGATGGTGGCCTACGCGCCGTACAAGATCAGCGCGCACCGCATCGCCACCGACCTGATGCACCCGTGGGTGCTGGGCTACCGCCGCAACCCGTTCGTGCGCGAGTTCTGGAAATTCATCGACATCGACACCGCGCTCGAGCAGGCGCGCACCACCCCATGATCCGACGCCTTTTCCTGACCGCCGCGTCCGCGCTGGTCCTGGCCGGCAACGCCGCCGCGCAGCCGCAGCCCGCCTCCGCCCCCGCCGGTGCACCGACGGCCAAGACCTTCCGCTGGGCCTTCCTGGTCGCCGAGACCGGCTTCGACCCGGCCAAGATCAGCGACCTGTATTCGCGCTACATCACGACCCACCTCTACGAGGGCCTGGTGCGCTACGACTACCTGGCGCGGCCGTTCAAGCTGCAGCCCGAGGCGATCGCGGCGATGCCCGAGGTGTCGGACGACTTCCGCACCTACACCTTCCGCATCCGCCCGGGCACCTACTTCCAGGACGACCCGGCCTTCAAGGGGCAGCGCCGCGAGCTGGTGGCGCAGGACTTCGTCTACTCGCTCAAGCGCTTCTTCGACCCGGCCAACAAGAGCCCGTCCTACTCCGACATGAACGACCAGGGCTTCATCGGCGTCGACGAGCTGCGCCAGCAGGCGCTGAAGAACAAGACGCCGTTCGACTACGACCGCGAGGTCGAGGGCCTGCGCGCGCTCGACCGCTACACGCTGCAGATCAAGCTGTCGCGGCCGCGCCCGCGGCTGCTGTACACGCTGGCCGACTGCAGCCTGTACGGCGCGGTCGCGCGCGAGGTGATCGAGTTCTATGGCGACAAGACGATGGAACACCCGGTGGGCACCGGGCCGTTCAAGCTGGGCGCCTGGCGCCGCAGCTCGCAGATCGTGCTCGAGCGCAACCCCGGCTTCCACGAGATGTTCTACAGCGCCGAGCCGAACGCCGACGACGCCGAGGGCCAGGCGCTGCTCAAGCGCTACCAGGGCCGCCGGCTGCCGCTGATCGACCGCGTCGTGATCTCGATCATCGAGGAAAGCCAGCCGCGCTGGCTGGCCTTCCTGAACGGCGAGACCGACCTGGTCGGCGTGCCGCTCGAGTTCGCGAACCAGGCGGCACCGAACGGCAAGCTGGCGCCCAACCTGGCGCGGCGCGGCATCCGGATGCAGCGCATCGTCAACCCGGACCGCACGCTGTACTACTTCAACATGGAAGACCCGGTGGTCGGCGGCTACACGCCCGAGAAGGTGGCGCTGCGCCGCGCCATCAGCCTGGCCACCGACGTCTCGCGCGAGATCAGCGGCGTGCGCCGCGGCCAGGCGATCCCGGCGCAGACGCTGGTGGCGCCCCACACCTTCGGCTACGACCCGAACTACAAGACCGAGAACAGCGACTACAACGTGCCGCGCGCCAAGGCGCTGCTCGACATGTACGGCTACGTCGACCGCGACGGCGACGGCTGGCGCGAGATGCCCGACGGCAAGCCGCTGGTGGTGCAGTACGCGAGCTCGCCCGACAGCCTGTCGCGCCAGTTCGACGAGCTGTGGAAGAAGAACATGGACGCGATCGGCGTGCGGCTGCAGATCAAGGCGGCGCAGTGGCCCGAGAACCTGAAGGCCGCGCGCTCGGGGCAGCTGATGGTCTGGCAGCTCGGCTACACCGCGTCGACGCCCGACGTGCAGGACGGCATGCAGCTGCTGTACGGGCCGGCCGCGGGCGGGCAGAACCTGGGCCGCTTCAAGAACGCGCGCTTCGACGCGATCTACGAGCGCATGCAGGGCATCGGCGACGGGCCGGAGCGGCTGGCGCTGCTCGACGAGGCCAACCGCATCGTCACCGCCTATGCGCCGCACAAGTACAACGTGCACCGCATCGTCACCGACCTGACGCAGCCCTGGGTGCTGGGCTACCGCCGCCCGCTGTTCGTCAGCCGCTTCTGGCAGTACATCGACATCGACGACGGCCTGCGCCCGGCGCACTGACCGCGCCRGCCCCGACGCGATGGCACTGACCCGGCGCACCTGGCTTTCCGCGGCGGCGGCGCTCGGCGGCCTGGCGCGCCCGGCGGTGGCCGGGGCCGACAAGACGCTGCGCCTGGCGTTCGCCGCCGCCGAGACCGGGTTCGACCCGGCGCAGATCTCCGACGTCAACTCGGCGCTGGTCGCGTCAGCGATCTTCGAGCCGCCGCTCACCTACGACTACCTGGCGCGGCCGGTCAAGCTACGCCCCAAGACCGCGGTGGCGCTGCCGGAGATCTCGGCCGACTTCAAGACCTTCACGTTCCGCATCCGCCCCGGCATCTTCTTCGCCGACGACCCGGCCTTCGGCGGCCGCCCGCGCGAGCTGGTGGCGCAGGACTACGTCTACAGCGTCAAGCGCTTCTACGACCCGCGCCTGAACTGCGAGAACATCTACGTGTTCGAGAACGCGAAGCTGCGCGACCTGAGCGAGCTGCGCGCACAGGCCCGCACGAGCGGCCGGCCGTTCGACTACGACCGCGAGGTCGAGGGCATCCGCGCTCTCGACCGCTACACCTTCCGCATCCGCCTGGCCGAGCCGAACCCGCGCTTCCACTTCTGGTTCACGCAGGGCGCGCTGGTGGGCGCGGTGGCGCGCGAGGTGGTCGAGCACTACGGCACGGCCATCGCCGAGCACCCGGTGGGCACCGGGCCGTTCATGCTGGCCGGCTGGCGCCGCGCATCGCGCATCGAGCTGGTGCGCAACCCGCGCTTCCGCGAGGAGTTCTTCGCGGCCGAACCGGCCCCCGACGACGCCGAGGCGCAGGCGGTCGCCCGGCAACTGGCCGGCCGGCGGCTGCCGCTGGCCGAGCGCATCGAGGCCAGCGTGATCATCGAATCGCAGCCGCGCTGGCTGGCCTTCGTCAACGGCGCGCTCGACGTGCTGGAGCTGCCGGTGGAGTTCACGCCGATCGCGACGCCGGGCAACCGGCTGGCACCCAACCTGGCGCGCCAGGGCGTGCGGCTGCAGCGCAACGCGCAGGCCGACATGGTGCTGACCTACTTCAACATGGACCACCCGCTGGTCGGCGGCAACGCACCGCAGAAGGTGGCGCTGCGCCGCGCGATCTGCCTGGCCTACGACAACCGGCAGGACCTGGACGACCTGCGCCACGGCCAGGGCATCCAGGCGCAGTCGGTGGTGGCGCCGTTCACCTCGGGCTACGAGGACGACTACCGCAGCACGATGAGCGAATTCAGCGTCGCGCGCGCGGTCGCGCTGCTCGACCTGTACGGCTATGTCGACCGCGACGGCGACGGCTGGCGCGAGCAACCCGACGGCCGGCCGCTGGTGCTGCGCCTGGCCTCGCTGCCCGACCAGCGGCAGCGCCAGTTCAACGAGCTGTGGCGCAAGTGCATGACGGCGGTCGGGCTGCGCATCGAGTTCGACATCGCGAGCTGGCCCGACCTGCTGAAGATGGGCCGCGCCGGCAAGCTGATGATGTGGGGCTTCAGCTGGGTCGCCGGCACGCCGGACGGCGGCTTCTTCCTCGGCATCGGCTACGGCCCGAACTCGCACGAATCGAACGACGCGCACTTCTCGCTGCCGGCCTACGACCGGCTGTTCGAGCGCCAGAACGTGCTGCCCGACGGCCCCGAGCGCGCCGCGCTGATGCGCGAGGCGAAGAACATGATGGTGGCCTACATGCCGTACAAGGCGCACGTGCACCGCACGGTCAGCGACGTGCTGCAGCCGCGGGTGATCGGCCACCTGCGGCATCCATTCATGCGCGACACCTGGCAATACATCGGCATACAGTGAGGTTTCACCATGGCTGTTCCGAAACCGCAGATCCTGCGCTACACCGACTGGCTGGCGCGCGAGCGCGGGCTGCACTTCGACGCGACCACGCACGAAGGCTACGACGCGCTGTGGCGCTGGTCGGTCACCGATCTCGAGGCCTTCTGGCGCTCGATCTGGGACTACTTCGGCGTCGAGTCGACGACCCCGGTCACGCAGGTGCTGGCCGACGAGCGCATGCCGGGCGCGCGCTGGTTCGACGGCGCGCAGCTGAACTACGTGCAGCAGGTGTTCCGCCATGCCGACGCGGCGCATGCGGCCGGCCACCCGGCGATCGTGTTCCAGGACGAGCGCCTGCGCGAATGCGCCAGCCTGCTCGAGTGGAGCTGGCCCAAGCTGCGCCGCCAGGTGGCCTCGCTCGCGGCGCACTACCGGCGCCTGGGCGTGGCGCGCGGCGACCGCATCTGCGCCTTCATGCCGAACACGCCGCAGACGGTGGTGGCCTTCCTGGCCGCGGCGAGCATCGGTGCGGTGTGGTCGGTGTGCTCGCCGGACATGGGGCCGGTCGCGGTGCTCGACCGCTTCCGGCAGATCGAGCCGACGCTGCTGGTCGGCTGCGACGGCTATGTCTACGGCGGCACCCCGCACGACCGGCTGGCGCTGCTGCAGGCCATGGCCAAGGAACTGCCGAGCCTGAAGCAGGTGCTGCTGTGGCGCAACCTGGGCGGCGCACTGCCGGCCGGCTGGCTGGACTTCGACGCGCTGACCTGCGACGACGCGCAGCTGCAGGCCGAGCCACTGCCCTTCGACCACCCGCTGTGGATCGTCTATTCGAGCGGCACGACCGGCCTGCCGAAGGCGATCGTGCACGGCCATGGCGGCGTCGTGCTCGAGCACCTGAAGTTCATGGGCCTGCACAACGACCTCGGGCCGAGCGCCGCGCACGGCGACCGCTTCCACTGGTACAGCGCGACCGGCTGGATCATGTGGAACTGCCAGATGGCGGGCCTGCTGCTCGGCACCACGCTGTGCCTGTACGACGGCAGCCCGTCGGGGCGCAGCCGGCAGCCGGACTGGAACACGCTGTGGCGTTTCGTCGCCGACGCGAAGGCCACCTTCTTCGGCGCCGGCGCGGCCTTCTTCGCCAGCTGCATGAAGGCCGGCATCGAGCCGGCGCGGCTGCCCGGGCTGTCGCGCCTGCGCGCGCTCGGCAGCACCGGCTCGCCGCTGCCGGCCGACGCCTGGCGCTGGGCCGCGCAGCACCTGCCGCACGTCGACGGCCGGCCGATGTGGCTGACCTCGCTGTCCGGCGGCACCGACTTCGCCGGATGCTTCGTCGCCGGGCTGCCGACGCTGCCGGTGGTCGAGGGCGAGATGCAGTGCCGCTGCCTGGGCGCCGCGGTCGAGGCCTGGAGCGAGCCCGACCCGGCCACCGGCCGCGGCCGCGCGCTGGTCGACGAGGTGGGCGAGCTGGTGTGCACGCGGCCGATGCCATCGATGCCGCTGTACTTCTGGGGCGACCCCGACGGGCGGCGCTACCACGACAGCTACTTCGACATGTATCCCGGCATCTGGCGCCACGGCGACTGGCTGCGCATCACGCCGCGCGGCGGCGCGATCATCTACGGCCGCAGCGACGCGACCATCAACCGCCACGGCATCCGCATGGGCACGGCCGAGCTGTACCGCGCCGTCGAGGCCTTGCCCGAGGTGCTGGACAGCCTGGTGGTCGACCTGGAGTACCTGGGCCGCGAGAGCTGGATGCCGCTGTTCGTCGTGCTGCGCGAGGGGCGCGTGCTCGACGAGGCGCTGGTGGCCCGGCTGAAGCAGGAGATCCGCACGGCGCTGTCGGCGCGGCACGTGCCGAACGAGATCTTCCAGGTCGAGGCGGTGCCGCGCACGCTGTCGGGCAAGAAGATGGAGCTGCCGGTGAAGAAGCTGCTGATGGGCACGCCGGCCGATCAGGTGTTCAAGCTCGACGCGATGGCGAACGCCGGCTGCGTGGCGTGGTTCGCCGAGTTCGCACGCGCCAGGGGCTACAGCGGCAATTCGGTGAAGTAGCGGCCGCCGTGATAGATGAGCGGCTGTGCACCCTCGCGCCGCTCGCAGCGCTCGACCTCGCCGACGAAGATCACGTGATCCCCTTCTTCATACTGGCTGCGGTTGAAGCATTCGAACACCGCCGCCACGCCTTCGAGCACCGGCGCCCCGCCGACGCCTTCGCGAAAGCGCAGCCCGGCGAAGCGGTCGACGTCCTTGGCGGCGAAGCGCTCGGCCAGCGGGCGCTGGTCGGCGGCCAGGATGTTGATCGCATAGTGCGACCCGCGCGTGAAGGCCGGCATCGAACCGGCGCGCCGCGACAGGCTCCACAGCACCAGCGGCGGCGACAGCGACACCGAATTGAAGGAATTGGCCGTCAGGCCCACCGGGTTGCCGTTCAGGTCGAGCGCGGTCACGATCGTGACACCGGTGGCGAACATGCCGAGCGCAACGCGGAACTCCTGGGCCGAAAAACTGGGTGCCATGGGTCTCAGCATTGCATTCATTCCGGAATTGTCGCGGGCGGCCGCCCGCGTCGCCAACTCTCATTTGAGGGGGTGGCCCGGCTTCTACACTGTGGGCGCATGAGCGCATTCTCGACGATTCGACGCGCCGCCCGTGGCACCTGGGTGACGCTGGCCGCCGGCCTGGCCCTGCCCGCGCTGGCCGCCGGCCCCTGCCCCGAGCTGGCGCGCCGCCTGCCCAACCTGAGCCTCGCGCTGTGCGAACGCGCCGCGCTGAAGCCGGCCGGCGCCAGCTCGGTGAAGGGTGTCGCGCTGTACCAGCGCGACGTCGGCGCGCCGCAGCCGCTGCTGTTGCCGGGCGAGCCGGCGCCGCCCGCGCCGCGCCGCGTGCTGGTGCTGGGCGGCATCCACGGCGACGAACTGTCGTCGAGCGCGCTGGTCTTCCACTGGATCGCGCAGGCCGGCGACACCGGCGCCGGCATGGACTGGCGCTTCGTGCCCGCGCTGAACCCCGACGGCCTGCTGCTGCCGCGCCCGACCCGCACCAATGCGCACGGCGTCGACCTGAACCGCAACTTCCCGACCCCGCACTGGGACCGCGATGCGTCCGCCTACTGGGTCAAGCGCACGAAGAAGGACCCACGGCGCTGGCCCGGGCCGGGCGCGCTGTCCGAGCCCGAGAGCCGCTTCGTCACCGACACGATGGCGGCCTGGAAGCCGGACGTCATCGTCACCGTGCATGCGCCCTACGGGGTGCTCGACTACGACGGCCCGAGCGTGCCGCCGCAGCGCCTGGGCCGGCTCTACCTCGACCGGGTCGGCATCTTCCCCGGCTCGCTGGGCCACTACGGCGGCGTGCACAAGGGCGTGCCGGTGGTGACGATCGAGCTGCCGAGCGCGATCCGCACGCCCACCGACGCCGAGATGCGGCAGATGTGGCTGGACCTGCTGCGCTGGCTGGACGAACGGCTGGCGCTGCGCGAACATCGCTGACCTCGGAGCATTCGCATGGCCTCCCTCGCCCGTCTCCTCTACGCCAGCGCGCACAACAACGCCTGGGCCAACCACCGGCTGCTGCAGGCCTGCGCGCAGCTGACGCAGGATGAATTCACCGCGCCGCGCACCGGCTTCTTCCCGTCGATCCGCGCGACGCTGAACCACAACCTGACGGTCGACGACTACTACATCGACGCGATCGAGCGCAGCCTGCGCGGCGCGCCGCCGCATCCGGCGCCGGGTTCGTTCTTCGACCCGGAGGAGCCCTGCGCGACCTGCGCCGAACTGGTCGCCGCGCAGCAGCGCATGGACCGGCGCCTGCTCGCGGTGTGCCATGCGCCGCTGGCCGACGAGGCGCTGCTCGACCACGTGGTCGACGTGCCGCGCACGACGCGCATCGACCCCGAGCCGCTGCACCGGCTGCTGGCCCACCTGTTCCAGCACCAGGTGCACCACCGCGGCCAGGCGCATTCGATGCTGTCGGGCACGCGCATCGCGCCGCCGCAGCTCGACGAGTTCTTCTGCGTCAACGATGCCGAGCGCCGCGAAGGCGACCTGCGCGCGATGGGCGTGACGGAAAGCGCAATCTGGCACGGCTGACGCGGCCCCTGCGGAATACCCGGCCGGCGCAGCACGTAGACACCTTGTGAGCAGCGTCCCCACCAGCTTCCGCCAGCAACTGCTCGGCACCATCCCGCGCCTGCGCCGCTATGCGCGCTCGCTGCTGGTGGACGCGTCGGTCGCCGACGACCTGGTGCAGACCGCGCTGGAGCGCGCGCTGTCGCACTGGCACCAGTTCGACCAGCGGCGCGACATCCTGGTCTGGGTGATCAGCATCGCGCACAACGCGCACATGGACAACCTGCGCCGCGGCGGCCGGCTGTCCATCGTCGACCCGCAGGAGCTGCAGGCCGAGCAGGACCTGCGCGGCAGCGACCCCGGCGCCGACGTCGGCCTGCGCATGGACCTGGTGGCCGCGCTGCAGCGGCTGCCGGTCGAGCAGCGCGAGCCGCTGCTGCTGGTGTCGGTCGAGGAGCTGTCGTATGCCGAGTGCGCCGAGGTTCTGCGCATCCCGATCGGCACCGTGATGTCGCGCATCTCGCGCGGGCGCGTCGCACTGCGCGCGCTGCTGGACGGCCGCTCGCCGGCCCCGGCAGCGCAACCGCTGCGGCGCGTGGTTTGAACTGGAAGCAGAAGATGTCCGGCCCCTTCTCCACCCCCGACGAACGCGACGACGCGCTGAGCGCGTGGCTCGACGGCGAGCTGCCGCCCGAGCGGCGCGCACAGGTCGAGGCCTGGCTGCACGAGCACCCCGAAGAGGCGGCGCGCGTGCGGCTGTGGGCGGCCGACCGCGATGCGCTGCGCGCCCGCCTGGCGCCCGGCGCGACCGAGCCGGTGCCCGACCGCCTGCAGCAGCTGGTGTGGCAGCACGCGCCCGAGGCCGCGC
>NZ_JBFUEB010000088.1:0-25992 GCF_056404395.1 Rhizobacter sp. P2_D12
GCCAGCACCGGGTTGCGCAGCGTGCGCACGCCGGCCACCGCGCCGGCGGCCAGGTCGCTGCCGCGCATCAGGCAGGCATCGAGTTCGTGCTTGCCCTCTGCCGTGTAGACTGCACCGAAACCGGCATTGAACAACGGGCATTCCTCGAGCCGGCGCACCGCTTCGGTGACGACGTCGAGCGCGCCGACGCCGTCGGCGAGCAGCGCCTGGGTAGCGAGCAGGATCTCGTCGAGCGCGGCGCGGTAGCGCAGCTGCTGCGCGTCGGAGATCGACGCGCGCGACAGCGTGCCGGCGCCGCCGTGGATCGCGATGACCGGCGTCACGACAACCCCTCGACCGACGGGTACGTCGGCCACTCCCCCGAGGGGAGCGCGGGCCGGCTCGGGAGCGGCCCGGCGCTCGGCCCGCGGCTCACTGGAGTACCTTCGTGCTGCGCACTGCGGTATTCGCCCTTGGGGCGGCCCGGCGCGCTCATGCCACCCTCCCCGGCTCGATCTGCAGCCACGGCAGCACGCCGCGCGCCATCTCTTCGGCGCGCTGCACCGCGCCTTCGGTGCGGTGCGCGAGCGCGGCGACCAGCGCCTCGAGCAGCGCCAGCACCGTGGCGTTGGAGGTCGGCGCCACCTGGCGGTTGACGTGCGCGTACAGCGTGACGTCGGCCAGCGGCACCAGCGGCGAGCTGGGCTCGTCGGTCAGCGCCAGCACCTTGACGCCGCGTTCGCGCGCCAGCCGCGTCAGCACGATGGTGTCTTCGACATAGCGCGGAAAGGCCAGCGCGATCACCAGGTCGCGCGGCCCGCGCTTGACCAGCTGGCGCGCCGCATGCGAGGGCCCGCCGGCCTGGGCCAGGCTGCCGATCCGCGAGCACAGCGGCTCGAGCTCGTGCTGCAGCACGCCGGCCAGGTAGGCGCTGCTGCCCCAGCCCAGCGTCAGCACCTGGTCGGCGCCGGCGATCAGCTCGACCGCCTGCTCGCACGGCTGCTGCTGCAGCGCCTGCACGGTGTGCTCGATGTTGGCCAGCGTCTCGTGCAGCGATGCCGCCATCGCCTGCTGCGTGCCGGCGGACTGCTTCAGGTTGCTGCGCAGGCTCTCGACCGGCGCCAGGATGGCCTCGAAGCCGCGCGCCAGCTCGGCACGGAACTGCGGGTAACCAGCGAAGTTGAGCGCGCGCGCGAAGCGGTTGGCGGTGGCGATGGAGACGGCGACCTCGCCGGCGAATTCATCGATGTTGAGCGTGGCCGCACGAAACGGGTGCGCCAGCACCGCTTGCCCCATGCGCTGCAGTGCGGCCGGCATCGCCGGGATGCCGGCAGCCACCTGCTGCAGCACCGGCAGGCTGGCGAAGCGGCCGGCCCAGGCGGCGGACGGGGGACGAAGGGTCATGAAAATGGGGTTTCAGGAAAACTGCGTGGACTGTAAAGCAACTTACAGGCCCACCTCCCCCTTGGTAACACTAGGCCGGGATGCGTTCCTTGCGCCACTGCACGCCGGCCGAGATCTGCGCGAAGCCGCAGCGCCGGTACAGCGACAGGGCAGGCAGCCGGTCCTGCCGCACCGTCAGCGCGGCGTGGCCGCGGCCGAGCGCACGGCCCCAGCGCATCGCGGATTGGACCAGGGCCCGGCCGAGGCCGCTGCCGCGGCGGGATTCATCCACACCGAGGTAGTCGACATAGACCTCGTCGGCATCGGGCTCGTGCTGGGCGACCAGGTAGCCGGCGACGGAACCGCCTTCATGCACGACCCGCACCAGGCGCTCGGGATCGGCCAGCGCATCGGCGATGTCGGCGTCCTTCAGGTAGCTGGAAGGGAACAGCCGGTGGTGCAGAGCCAGCAGTCCGGGCAGGTTTTCAGGCACGCCGGGGTGCACGCGCGGGTCGGCGTCCAGGACCATGCCCTGCAGCGGTGCGCGCAGCACGCGGTGCACGTCGATGCGGCGGTAGCCGGCTGCCTCGTAGAGCGCATTCAAGGCCGGGTCGGCCTCGCTCGGGAACGCGTCGAAGCAGCTCAGCTGCGGCAGCCCCTGCTCCAAGGCGTGCAGCAGCATCGGCGCCAGCACCGACTCCGTCTCGCGATCGGCCACCAGCGGGCCGCGCAACCAGGCGCGGCCCAGGACCGGATCGAACTCGCAACCGGCGACGGCCTGCGCCGAGCCGTCGGGGCCGGCGGCCATCCAGAACGCCGCGTCGGCAGCCGGCAACTGCGACAGCTCGCGCGCATGCTGCTCGACGCTGTCGCCTTGCTCGAAGTGCAGGCAGCGAACCCCGCCATCGAGCGCGCGGTTGTGGCGCCAGATGAAGCCGGCCAGTGCCGGCCAGCCGGCGGCGGGCACGCGTTGAACGGGGGCGGGCGATGCGGCGCGGTCCATGCCGCATCGTAGTGCCTCGCGCTGCGTGGCCGCTTCAGCAGGAGGTCAGTTTTCCATCGACGAAGGCGGCGCCGCCCGGGCGCACCGCGCGCCGCACCTGGGCCATGTACTGCGCACGCTCGGCCTCGCTCGACAGCGTCGCGTGCCAGCCCTGGTCGAGCCACACGTCGAAGGCGTGCTGCGGCAGGCTGGCATGCAGCACGTTGGCCTGCATCCACGCGATGTACTTCGACAGCGGCCCGAGGCGGCACTTCATGTCTTGCAGCGCAGCCTCCGAATGCTCGACCACCGTCAGGTCGACCGGCCCTTCCATCCACAGGCTGTCGAGCGCACCGCTGCGGGTGCCGCCGACCGCAATCACCGACAGGCGACCGGCCCGCGCCGGGAGCACGGCGGGGTCGATCACGTGGCCCCAGGTCGAGGATCCGAAGGCCTTCATGGGAAGCTGAACTGCAGCGGAGCCACCGGCGCCGTCACGTCGATGTCCTGCGACTTCGACACGCCCTGGGACGATGCCTGCACGGTGTACCGGGCGGCAGCGGCCGGATCGGCGACGAAGGTCAGCGCCACCGGGTTCGCCACGTACGCGGTGCGGCCCGGCGCGCCGATCGGCAGCGAGAAGTCGAAGGCACCCGTCGTGCCGTCCACCGGCGCCCATTGCACCTCGATCGTCGGTCCGCCGGTCAGGGCCTGCAGCGCCCGCAGCGTCGCGCTGGCCGGCGCCACCGTCCCCGACACCGCGCGCTCGCCCGGCGCCGACAGGGCCGGCGCGATCGGCAGTGCCGCGCTGTTGACGTAGGTGTAGGCAGCCTCGGTCACGGGCACGCCGCTCATCAATGCACTGACATGCCCGGGCGCAGTGACCACCAGGTCGTAGGTGCCGGCCGGCACGGGGTAGAGCACGAACCTGCCGCTCGCATCCGGTGCGCCGGCCTTGACGACGCTGCCGGCGGCCTGCAGCGACACGCCGGTGGCGCTGGTCGCGATGGCCGGGTCGACGTAGCCGATGACGCGCAGCCCGGCGTCCGACAGCACCGACGTGACCGACAGCACCGGCTTCAGGTTGTACTGCCCCGAGTTGCCGCGGCGCACGATGGACTTGCAGGCGTCGAAATCGAGGACGAGGTCGGCCACCTTGTTGGCGGGCACGTCGATGTCGGCATTCAGCTTCAAGCCGCTCTGCTCGGCGCTCGGGGTATCGAGCGCGGTCTCGGTGCCGCCGGTCGGCACCACCGAGTTCGCCAGCGGGTGGCCCGCGTCATTGCCGGCCAGCACCAGCCGCAGCTGCGAATACCGGCCCGCCGGCAGCGAGGTCTGCCCGAGGTCTTCGAGCACGCCGTTGGTCAGGCTCAGCAGGTCGACGCGGCGCGCCGGCGCGAGCACGATCTCCGACCAGCCCGCATCGGCATCGGCGGCGCTCGCGCTCTGGTGCACGCGCACCTTCTCGATCGTCACGTTGACGGCGTCGTAGCCGCAGGCCGGCGCGTCGGTCAGCGAGACGTGCAGCGTGCCGGCGTCGGCACCGGTCCCGCCGATGCCGCCGCCACCGCCGCCACAGCCCGCAGCCAGCAGCACGAGGGAGAACAGGCCGGCACCGGCCATCTGGATGGGCTTCATCTTGAACCTCTCTGGGTAGGGGTATCGGGCACCGCGGCGGGCGCCTCGAAGTAGTAGATGCCGACGCCCACGCGCGAGCGCGCGGTGGCCGGCTGCCCGGGGATGTCGTCCACGTCGTGCGCGGCGAGCCATCCGTCCAACGATTCGAGAAGGGCCTGCGCCTGCGCGGCGCTCAGCGCGCGGAACGCCGGCAGCGCGGCGTCGGGAATGCCGTGGTACATCACCTTGCGCTGGAAGCGCGGGTCGGTCGCGCCGTGCAGCAGGTTGTGGTCGATCGTCTCGACCAGGTCGGCCGCATCGCTGCCGAGGATGTCGAGCTTCTCCGTCGCGCCCTGCTGCGGCACGTAGGCCCGCTGCAAGGGCTCGATGCGGCCATCGTCGCGCCGCGCCACCGCGCCCACGCGCAGCAGCTCGTCGAGCACGGCACGCACCGGCATGTCGCCGCTGTGCCGCCGCACCAGCGTCGCGAAGCCGAGCGGCCCGTCCACGTCGAGGGCACGCGGGCGTCCCCCGCCATCCACGAACTCGGGATCGCGGATCCACCCCGTCAGCACGCGCGCCGCCCGGTTGTATTCACCCGCGGTGGCGGCACTGTCGGGGGCGGCGTCCAGCAGGCGCTGCACGTCCTTGCGGGACAGGCCCGTCAGGATCGAGGCCCGCGAGGTCGAAGCCTTCTTGCCCGGGATGGCGAACTCGGTCAGCGCGACTTCGACGTAGACCCGCTTCGCCAGTTCCTGGAATGCCGCATACGGCATGGCGTGCCGCAGCATCAGCCGCACGAGCGGCCGCAGCACCCGGGCGACGGCCAGCGCGAGCGTGTTCTTCAGGGATCGGTCGGCATCCATTTTGGGAATATTATCCCAAAAGCAGCTTGCGTCAATCTCTGGCGAGGGGGGCGGGCGTCCGCTGCGGCGCGAGCTTCCACCATTTCGGCAGCAGGCTGCGCACCTGTGCCGAGCCGAAGCGGTCGTCGATCAGCACCACCACGCCCTCGTCGGAGGTGGTGCGGATGACCCGCCCTGCCGCCTGCACCACCTTCTGCAGGCCGGGGTAGAGGTAGGCGTAGTCGTAGCCGGCGCCGAAGCGTTCCTGCATGCGCGCGCGCACGCACTCGTTCACCGCGTTCACCTGAGGCAGCCCGAGCGTCGCGACGAAGGCCCCGACCAGGCGCCGGCCCGGCAGGTCGATGCCCTCGGCAAAGGCGCCGCCGAGCACCGCGAAGCCGACACCGCGGCCGTCCGCCGTGAAACGCGCGAGGAACGCCTCGCGCGCCGCCTCGTCCATGCTGCGCGACTGCGCCCACTGCGGCACCTCAGGATGCAGCGTGCGCAGCAACCCGGCCACCTGCTGCAGGTAGTCGAAGCTGCTGAAGAACGCCATGTAGTTGCCGGGCGCCTGCGCGTACTGGTGCGCGATCAGCTCGACGATGGGCGCCAGCGATTGCTCGCGGTGCTGCCAGCGCGTCGAGACGTGGCGCGCCACCCGCACCGACAGCTGCTCGGCGCGGAACGGCGACTCGACGTCGATCCACGCGGTCTCGTCCGGCAGGCCCAGCGTGTCGGCATAGAAGGCCTGCGGCGCGAGGGTCGCCGAGAACAGCGTCGCGGTGTGCGCCGCCGCGAAGCGCGCGCGCAGGTGCGGTGCCGGGATCAGGTTGCGCACGCACAGCGTCGAGCGCACGCGCGTGCCACGGCGTTCGGTCACCGTCACGTCGAGCTGCGAGTGCTCGTCCAGCAGCTCCAGCACGCGGCCGAAATGCAGCAGGTCGAAGTAGAAGCGCAGCAGCGGCGTGTCGTTGGGCGCCTGCGCCCCGTCGGCCAGGTGCTCGGCGATGGCCGAGACGGCAGCCTGCATCGCATCGCGCCATGCAGCGGGCAGCTTGGGCAGCACCGCGAAGTCGGCCGCCTGCGCCTTGTTGAGCGCGTTCCACGCGCGGTGCAAGCGATCGAGTGCCGGCTTCACGGCGGCCGGCGCACCCTTGCGCAGCGCCACCAGGCCGGCCTGCTCGAGCTCGGCCGAATACATCTTGCGACCGCGCTCGACCAGGTTGTGCGCCTCGTCGACCAGCACGCCGACGCGCCAGTCGTTGGCCAGCGCCAGGCCGTGCAGCATCGCGCTGAGGTCGAACCAGTAGTTGTAGTCGCCCACCACCACGTCGCTCCAGCGCACCAGTTCCTGGCTGAGGTAGTAGGGGCAGACCTGGTGCTCCAGCGCGACGGCGCGCACGCGGGCCTGGTCGAGCAGGCGGCCGTCCAGCGCGGCGCTGCGGGCGGCGGGCAGSCGGTCGTAGAAGCCGCGSGCSAGCGGRCAGGMGTCGCCATGGCASGCCTTGTCYGGRTGCTCGCAGGCCTTGTCGCGGGCCACGAGTTCGATCACGCGAAACGGCAGCGCCGTCGCATTGCCGCCGATCTGCCGCAGGGCGTCCAGCGCGAGGCCGCGGCCGGGCGTCTTGGCCGCCAGGTAGAACAGCTTGTCCAGCTGCTGCGTCGGGCAGGCCTTCAGCAGCGGGAACAAGGTGCCCACGGTCTTGCCGATGCCGGTGGGCGCCTGCACCATCAGGCAGCGGCCGGCACTGGCCGCGCGGTAGGCGGCCTCGGCCAGCGGACGCTGCCCGGTGCGGAAGCCGGCGTGCGGGAAGCGCAGCGCCGCCAGCGCCGCATCGCGGGCGGCCCGGTGCGTGAGCTGCAGGTCGGCCCACGCCAGGAAGCGCCGGCAGTGCTGCTCGAAGAACTGCTGCAGCTCTTCGGCGCGCAGCGTTTCGGTGAACACCGTCTCCTGCTGCGTGCCGACGTCGTAGTAGACGAGCGCCAGCTTCAGCTGCGCGAGCGCGAACTTCTGGCACAGCAGCGCGCCGTAGATGCGCGCCTGCGCCCAGTGCAGGTGGCGGTGGTTGGCCGGCTGGCGCGACAGGTCACCGCGGTGGGTCTTGATCTCCTCGACCAGGCCCCGGTCGGGGTCGTAGCCGTCGGCGCGGCCGCGCACGCGCAGGTGGGCGAAGCTGCCGCTGAGGCTGACCTCGGACTGGTAGCCGCCACCCCGGCGCGCGGCCACCGCGGCATGGCCGGCCATTCCTTCCTGTGCCGACGGGCCCGGCGTGAAGCGCAGGTCCAGGTCGCCCTGCTTGGCCGTGAACTCGCACAGCTCGCGCACGGCGACGGTGTAGACCGGGGAGGAGGGGGTGGACGGGGTGCTCATGGCGCCAACGGGGATGGTAGCGGCGGCGTGCTCCTGTCGTCCTACGTCCGGTGTTGGCGATCTCCGACGACCCGCCCGCATCCGACACGGGATGATGAGCGTCCCACTCCACGGAGACACACCACCATGAAGAAATTCATTTCAGCACTCGCCCTCCTGGTCATCGCCGGCACTGCCTTCGCCCAGGCCGGCACCGCCGTGAAGGAAACCGCCAAGGCCACGGCCGAGACGGCGAAGCAAGGCACCGAGAACGTCAAGGCCGCCGCGACCGACGAACCCAAGAGCACGGTCCACAAGGCCAAGGCCAAGGTGCACAAGGCCAAGGCGAAGCAGCATGGCAAGAACGCCAAGGCGGCGGCGAAGGAAGCGGTTCAGTAAGTCCCGCGCGGGTCAGGGCCGGCGCAGCTTGTACGGTGGACGCGCCGAGGGATCGGCGCGGATGATGGCGATCGCCTGCTGCACGTTCGGGATGGCTCGTGCGAAGGCCTCCACCTTCGCCTCCATCCCCGGCTGCGCCGCACAGCCCTCGATGTACAGCACGCGCCCCTGCACGGTCACCCACAGCGAGGTGTCCGGGAAGGGCTGGCGCTCGCGCACCGCCGCCTGGAAGGCCGCGGCAATGTCCTGGTCGTAGGCAAAGGCGTTCGGCCGGTCGCACTCCTTCGCGAGCCAGCAGGTCGTGCCCTTCTCTGCCCGCCGGTGCGACTGCACGCGCCGATCGGCCTCGTCGGTGAACGGCCCGGCCGGCAGCGGACAGTCCGCAATCGCCGACGAGACCTGGAAGAACGGGTCGTTGAACCAGTTCTGCAGCGTTTCACCGGGTTGCGCCCCAACCGCCGCCGTGAAGGCAGACAGCACGATCAAGGTCAGATGGCGTCGCATGAGAAGGTGCATGTTGGCACAGGGTGAAGGCGCGATCCAACCCCTTTCGAGGGGAGATCCCATCGCGCCAGCCGAACGGTTACGTCGGTTGCATGCCACTCCCCGGTGGAACCGCTGATCAGTCGCATCATCGCGCCGCAGTCGCCCTTCCACCCACCGAGGACGTCCCCGTGAAACACCCAGCCCTCCTGACCCTGGCCGCTGCCATCGCCGCCGTCGGCTTCGCGGCCTGCGCCCACGCCGCCGGCGCGACCACCCCGTTCAAGAGCATCGAGGCCGAATCCGGCACGCTGGTCAACGGCGCGCGCGTGGTCTCGCTCACGGCTGCGCCGACCACCCGCTTCGCCAGCCCCGAGCTCGAGGCCTCGGGCCACGCCTACGTCGCGCTCACCGGCCCCGGCCAGGAAGTCTGGTGGACCAACACCACCGGCAGGCCGATCAGCTTCATCAACGTACGCGCCAGCATCCCCGATGCACCCGGCGGCGGCGGCATCACCGCCACGCTGAACCTCTACGTCAACGGCGTGTTCCGCCAGCGCCTGAACCTGAACTCGCGCCAGAGCTGGATCTACGAAGGCGCCAGCTACCAGGCGAGCGACCAGGACCCGGCCAAGGGCCGCCCGCGCGCCTTCTACGACGAGACGGCCGCCTTCGTCAGCGGCGAGCCCATCGGCCCGGGCAGCACCTTCTCGCTGCGCCGCGATGCCGACAACACCGCGGCCTTCTACAACGTCGACGTGGTCGACGTCGAGAACCCGCCTCCGCCCCTCGCCCAGCCGGCCAACTCGATCTCGATCACCAGCTGCGGCGCCATCGCCGACACCACGCCCACCCACGGTGCCGGCAACCCGCAGGCACGCGACAGCACCGCCGCCATCCAGAACTGCATCGACCAGGCCCAGGCGCAGCGCAAGACGCTGTGGGTGCCGCCCGGCATCTTCTACCTGAAGGGCAGCAGCGGCCTGGTCGGCAGCGGCGTCACGATCGAAGGCGCCGGCATGTGGTACAGCACGATCTACCGCGACGTGCCGCTGCCCTACACCAACGGCGGCCTGGGCGCCCTGTTCCAGCTGAGCTCGGCCACGGTGCGCGGCCTGCACCTGGACTCGAATGCGCGCAGCCGCGAACCGGTGGACGGTGCCGGCGGCGCGATGGACATCACCGGCAGCAACTGGCTGGCCGAGAAGCTGTGGACGCAGCATGTGCTGTCAGGCTTCTGGGCCTCGGGCACCGGCGGCATGGTGCGCGACAACCGGCTCACCTCCATCTGGGCCGACGGCTGCAACCTCAACAACGTGTCGATGGGCGCCACCGTCGGCAACAACCTCACCGCCACCAACAACTTCGTGCGCGGCACCGGCGACGATGCGATGGCCATCAACTCGGTGAACTACAACGACACCTCGAACGGCCGCGTCTTCTACACGCCGATGTCCAACATCACCCAGACCCGCAACACGCTGATCGGCGCGTGGAACGGCAAAGGCCTGGGCGTGTACGGCGGCAGCGGCCACCTGGTGGCCGACAACCTGGTGGCCGACACCGCGCGCTACACCGGGCTCGGCGTCGGCCGCTTCGGCGTCAACGGCAACGACCTGCGTTCGTCGCGCATCACCGGCAACCGCATCGAGCGCGCCGGCGGCAACGGCTTCGACCAGGGACAGCCGGCGCTGCACATCGGCAACGGCAGCGACGGGCAGAACACCGGCACCGTCGACGACATCGTCGTCAGCGGCAACACCGTCGTCGGCGCACTGTACGACGGCATCGGCTTCTCCACCGCCACGCACATCGACCTGAACCACAACACGGTGATCGCGCCATGGCGCAACGGCATCGTCGCCAACGCGCCCTTCTACCCGGCACCGAGCGGCAGCGCGCGCATCACCGCCAACGCGGTCGGCGCGCTCACAGCCAGCGGCACCGCGTATGCCAACAGCTCGGGCGGCTTCAACGCGACGCTGGCGCAGAACAGCTGGCAGCTCGGCCGCTCGGACGCGCCGTTCCAGGGCAATGCGATCACGCTGCCGGGCACGCTGCAGGCCGCCAACTACAACAGCGGCGGCGCGGCGCTCGCGTACAACCTGCTGTCGGTCAACGGCACGGCCAACGGCTACCGCGCCGACGGCGTCGACCTGGAGCAGACGGCCGACGAAGGCGGCGGCTACAACGTCGGCTGGACAGCCACCGGCCAGTGGTTCCGCTATTCGGTGAACGTGGCGACGGCCGGCAGCTACACCGCCAGCTTCCGCGTCGCCTCGCCGAACGGCACGCCCGGGGCCTTGCACCTGGCCGACGCGTCGGGCCGCGACCTGAGCGGCGACGTCCACATCCCGGCCACCGGCGGCTGGCAGAGCTGGACCACGGTGACGGCGACCGTCAAGCTCGCGGCCGGGCCGCAGGTGCTGGTGCTGCACCAGGACGCGCCGGGGTGGAACATCCACCGCTTCACACTGGCCGCAGGGGCAAGCCGTTGAAGGACTGCCCCGAGAATGGCGCATGCCTTCTCCCTGGACCTTCCTCCTTCTCTGCCTGGCCCTCTGCGCCGTCTGGCTGCCGGCCATCCCGCTGCCGGGCGGCCGGCGCCTCGCGGCATGGCAACCGTTCTTCGTGGCCTTCCTCGCGTCGGGGCTGGTGTGCAGCGAGCTGTCCTGGATGGCCGTGCTCGCGCTCGGCGCGGCCTGGGCCGCATCGCAGGTGGCGACGCAACCCGGCGCACCGCGCTGCGCCGCGGCCTTGAGCCTCGCCGTGTGGGCCCTGTCACTGGCCCTGGCGGTACACCTGGTGCCCGGGTTCAGCAACCCCCTCGTCGCAGCGGGACTGCGGCTCGGGGAGCACTCCCCGCCGATCACGCAGTACGCCAGCCTGGACAAGGGCGCGGCCGGGCTGATCCTCGTCGCGTTCTTCTGCCGACGCATCCGGGCCTTGCGCGAATGGCCCGGGGTCGCGGGCCAGGGCATCGCCATCGGCATCGCAACCTCGGTGGTCGTGCTGGGCGCCGTGGCAGCGTCCGGGGCCATCGCGCCCGACCCGAAGCTGCCGCGGTTCGCGCTGCTGTGGGTTCCGATCAACCTGCTGCTGACCTGCGTCGCGGAAGAGGCGTTCTTCCGCGGCGTGCTGCAGGAACGGCTGATGCGATGGGCCGAAGGCCGAGATGGATGGCGCTGGATGCCGATCCCCGTCGCCAGCGTCCTGTTCGGCCTGGTGCATGCCGGCGGCGGCATCGCGCTGGCCGCCGCCGCGGCGATCGCAGGCTGCGGCTATGGCCTGGCGTACGCGCGTACCCGCCGCATCGAGTCGGCCGTGCTGGCGCACTTCACGCTCAACGCGATCCACTTCTTCGGGTTCACCTACCCGCTCGCATCGAGCTAGCGAACGCGTCCGTCGCCGCCACGAGCTCGCGCGTGATGCCGGGCTCGGCCGACGAATGCCCGGCATCGGGCACCACGATCAACCGGGCCGAGGGCCAGGCGTCCGACAGCGCATGCGCATAGCGCACCGGGCAGATCACGTCGTAGCGCCCATGCACGATCACGCACGGCAGGTGGGCGATGCGCGACACCTGCGCGAGCAACTGGCCCGGGGTGCGGAAGGCATTGCTGCGGAAGTAGTGCACCTCCAGCCGCGCGAGGCTGAGCGCCTGCTGGTCGGTCTCTTGCTCGTCGGGCTCGGGAATCAGCCGCAGGCAGGCCCCTTCGTAGCGGCTCCAGGCACGCGCCGCCGGCAGGTGGACGGCGGGGTCCTCGCTGCTCACGCGGCGGTGGTAGGCCCCCAGCAGGTCGGCGCGTTCCGCCTCGGGGATCGCGTGCGCAAAGGCCTCCCATTCCTTCGGGAAGAACTGGCGCATGCCGTACAGCCACCACTGGTTCTCTTCGTCGCTCGCGAGCCAGATGCCGCGCAGCACCAGGCCCAGGCAGCGATCGGGATGCGCCTGCGCGTAGGCGATCGACAGCGTCGACCCCCACGACCCGCCGAACACCAGCCAGCGCTCGATGCCGAACTGCGCGCGCAGCCGCTCGATGTCCTCGATCAGCAGGTCGGTGGTGTTGTCGCGGCATTCGCCCGCGGGCGTCGAGCGCCCGGCGCCGCGCTGGTGGAACAGCACGATGTGGTACCTGTGCGGATCGAAGAAGCGCCGGTCGCGCGGCGAGGTGCCGGCGCCCGGCCCGCCATGCAGGAAGACGACCGGGATGCCCGACGGATTGCCGCAGCGCTCCCAGTACAGCGTGTGCAGCTTGCCGACCGGCATGAAGCCTGTCTCGAAGGGCTCGATCTCGGGATGCAGGGCGTCTGTGTTCATGCAGCCACTGTAGCGGCAGCCGCCCGTTCCCTCACCAAAGTCATGCCGTCGCCCGGGGACCCCGCTCCTAGAATCCGCGGCAGTTTCGAGAACCCGAAGTTCAACCGACGAGGTGGTCATCTCCATGGGGTACACGCTGAAGATCGCAAGCACCAGCCCGGGCGCCCCGCTGTCGCTGGTCCAGAGCGCCAAGGCGCTGGTCAAGGAGGTCAACTACCTCGAGACCGCATGGGAATCGTCGCTCGACCAATCGGTCATCAAGCAGATGGTCGCGAGGCTCGGGGCCGACGTGCAGTTCACCGCGGTCGGCAACCCGTCGGTGCGCAAGAACTTCACGCCGGTCAAGCCTTACTACAGCGAGGTGCAGACCAAGGCCACCAATTCGTCGCTGTTCGAGTTCGTGCCGGCCGAGGGCGGCAAGGTGTCGCTGGAGATGCTGCCCGACCGTTTCGGTGCCGCCGCCCGCGTCTGCCCGAGCTGCGGCGGCTCCACGGTGAACGGCCGCCCCGCGGTCGCTCACAGCGTGATCCCGCAGACGATCTGGAAAGACATCATCACCGCGGCGCTCGACGAGTTCTACATCGTGGTGGAAAGCGGCAGCCTCGCCCGACCCGGCAAGCCCGGCCCTGCCGCGGTGCGCTCGTTCGACAGCTTGAGCCAGCAGGCCAGCGGCAGCAAGGTGGACGGCAAGTTCCACTACACCGCCGACGCGAACCGGGCGCTGTACGCCACGCTGTTCCAGCAGAGCCTGATCATGTCGAGCTACGCGGCGCAGGACAACTCCGAGCGCCAGTGCCTGCCGTGCGAAGCGGTACAGGCCGACGCCTCGCTGCTGCAGCGGCTGCAGCTGGAGAAGGCCGACAAGCTGCCGGCGACGGCCAAGTACAACAAGCAGGTCTACGCCCTCGACAAGCACAAGTTCATCGGCCTGCGCTTCCTGTCGGACGCCGGCACCGTGCAGGCGGCCGAAGCGAGTGCCGGCGTCAAGGCGAAGGTCAGCGTCGAAGAGGTGTTCAAGCGCAAGACGCTGGCGCAGATCGGTCGCTTCCTGCTCGGCATCGAGAAGACGCTGGAGGACCAGACCGCGAAGAACCCGAATTCGCCGCTGCTGGCCCTGCTGCTCGACCACTGGGAAGAGTTCGTCTGGGTCTTCCGCACGCAGGGCCTGAAGCAGGCCGGCGTCAACTACACCGGCACGATCTCCTGAAGGGGCCGGCTCAGGCGGCGGGTGCCTGCGCCGCGACGGCGTCCGGCGCCAGCAGCTTGCCGAAGAAGGCCTTGCACAGCAGCAGCAGCACGCCTCCGCCGGCCACCAGCAGCGCATGCAGGCCCCAGAAATCGCGGCCCGGCATGATCTCGAGGAAGCCCGCCAGCCAGCCGACGAAGGTGTTGGCGATGAACAGGTGCAGGTAGTAGGTGCCCATCATCAGCCCCTCGAGCCGCTTCGGCGACAGGCGCGAGTAAAGCGCCAGCCCGACCGGCATCACGTTGGCGAAGCCCAGGTCGTTGAGGATCGTGTAGCCGAAGGCCCACAGCACGCTGACGCGCCCGCCCGCATCGACGATGCCCGAGGCAATGACCAGCAGCCCCGGGCCGCTGGCGGCGATCAGCGAGCCGATGGCCATCTTGACCAGCTCGTCCGGCTCGCGCCGGCGCGTCGCCCACCAGCGCCAGAACGCGATCGAGCCGATCATCGCGCCGGTGCTGACGGCGGCGTCCACCGCCTGCAGCCAGGTCACCGGCATCTGCCAGCCGAACAGGCCCAGGTCCATGTTCTTCTGCGACCACAGCGGGAAGGCGTTGTTGTACTGCTGGTTGCCGACGATCGTCAGCATCAGCACCGGGATCAGGCCCACCAGGATCAGCAGGCGCAGCTTCTCGGCGCGCGTCATGCGCATGCGCGGGCCGGCGGCGGCATCGGCCGCCCGGCGCGCACTGCCCAGCAGCGGCTCGGGCGGCAGGTGGCGCTTGCCGGCCAGGTAGACCACCAGCCCGATCAGCATGCCGATGCCCGCGGCGCCGAAGCCCCAGTGCCAGGCCACCTTCTCGCCCAGCGTGCCGCAGACGATGGGCGCCAGGATCACCGCGATCTGCACCGCCAGCATGAAGATCTGGAATGCGCTGGCGCGCCGCTTGTCGCCCGGCGCATAGAGGTCGCCGACCTGCGCCGCGATGTTGCCCTTGAAGCAACCCACGCCCAGCAGCAGGCAGGCCAGCGCGAACAGGAAGCTGCCCTCGAAGGCCATCAGGAAGTGGCCGGTCGCCATCAGGCTGGCGCCGATCACCACCGTGCGCGTGCGGCCGAGCAGGCGGTCGGCCACCAGCCCGCCGAACAGCGGCGTCAGGTACACCAGGCCGGCGTACAGCCCGAAGATGATGGACGCGWGCTGCTGCGGCGAGCGCGGGCCGGTGACCTGCTCGATGGCGTGGYGCAGCACGTCGATGCCGGCCACCTGGCCGATGTTCTGCGGCAGGAACAGGTAGTTGGTGAGGTACAGCACCAGCAGCGCCTGCATGCCGTAGTAGGAGAAGCGCTCCCACAGTTCGCAGAAGGCCAGCCAGCCGAGGCCGGCAGGGTGGCCGAAGAAGGCACGGTCGGAGCGGGCGTCGCGGCCGGCGAACGGGATGTCGGCGGTGGGATTGAGGGTGGACACGGTGGTGAGGATTCTTGAAAAGCCGCCACTGTCGTCGAAATGGCCGGCCGGCACAACTCGCGCCGACCCCGATCCGGCGCCTAGCGCGGGTCGACGTCGTCGCGCAGGCGCGCCAGCACGACCTGGTCGCTCAGCTCGCCCTGCTCGTCGCGCTCGAAGGCCCGCAGCACGCCTTCGCGACGCATGCCCAGCCGCTCGGCCAGCCGGATCGAGCGCAGGTTGCGCGCGTCGCAGAAGGCCTCGACGCGCACCACGCCCAGCTCGAAGGCCAGCTGCACCAGCGCCGCGCCGGCCTCGTGCATCAGCCCGCGCCCGGCATGGCGCGTATCGGCCACGTAGCCGATCTGGCAGCGCGGCACGTCGAAATCGAAGCTGTGCAGGTCGAGGTTGCCGACGAATTCGCCGCTGTCGCGGTCGAACGCGAAATAGATCAGGCACTCGCCGGCTGCCACGCGCTGGGCGTTGCGCCGGCAGAAGCGCGCGGCCGTGGCCGGATCGAACGGCACCTGGCCCCAGGCGATGAAGCGCAGCTCGCCGAGCGACGCGTTGACGCTCTCCATCACGACGGCCGCGTGCTCCTCGCGCGGGTGCTCCAGCCGCAGGTGCGGCGTGTACAACTCGCGCGGCGCCGCTTGCAGCGTGGTGGCGTCCATCGAAACGGCTCCGAAAAACAACAGCGGAGCCAGAAGGCTCCGCTTATCGCATCCAACGGTCAAGACCCAGCAGCCGCCGGGGAACCGGCTCTGCCGGGCCACTGGCGGCGCCCCCTTGAGGGGGAGGCGCGCCAGCGCCTCGGGGGTGGGCCATCAGACCAACTTGCCGTGGCAGGCCTTGTACTTCTTGCCGCTGCCGCACGGGCACGGGTCGTTGCGGCCGACCTTGGGCAGCAGGTCGGCCAGGTTGCGGTCCTGCACGTCCTGCAGATCCTGCGAGATGCTGCCGTCCTCGTTCGGGTGCGTGTAGGTGACGTTGCTGATCGCCTCGGCCTTCTCCTCGATGGCCTCGGCGGCCTGCGCCACCTGCTCCTGCGTCTGCACGCGCACCGTCATCAGGATGCGCGTGACGTCCATCTTGACGACGTCCAGCAGCTGGCTGAACAGCTCGAAGGCCTCGCGCTTGTATTCCTGCTTCGGGTTCTTCTGCGCATAGCCGCGCAGGTGGATGCCCTGGCGCAGGTAGTCGAGCGCCGCCAGGTGCTCGCGCCAGTGCTGGTCGATCGACTGCAGCAGGATCATCCGCTCGAACGGCAGGAACTGCTCTTCGCCCACCGTCGCCAGCTTGGCGGCAAACGCCTCGTGGCCGGCCTTGACCACCATCTCGACGATCTCGTCGTCGGTGATCGCCTGGCTCTTGTCGACATGGGCCTTCACCGGCACGTCGAGGTGCCATTCGTCGCGCAGCGTCTTCTCGAGCGCATCCAGCTCCCACTGCTCCTCGACGCTCTCGGCCGGCACGAAGGTGCGGGTCACGTCGGCCAGCGTGCTGGCGCGCAGGTTGGTGATCTGCGCGTCGAGCCTGGGGGCCTCGAGGATGTCGTTGCGCTGCTGGTAGATCACCTTGCGCTGGTCGTTCGAGACGTCGTCGTACTCGAGCAGCTGCTTGCGCACGTCGAAGTTGCGCGCCTCGACCTTGCGCTGCGCGCTCTCGATGCTGCGCGTGACGATGCCGGCCTCGATGGCCTCGCCCTCGGGCATCTTCAGGCGGTCCATGATGGCGCGCACGCGGTCGCCGGCGAAGATGCGCATCAGCGGATCTTCGAGCGACAGGTAGAAGCGCGACGAACCCGGGTCGCCCTGGCGGCCCGAACGGCCGCGCAGCTGGTTGTCGATGCGGCGCGATTCATGCCGCTCGGTCGCGATGATGCGCAGGCCGCCGGCCGCCGTCACCTGGTCGTGCAGGCCCTGCCACTCGCTGTGCAGCTTGTCCGCGCGCAGCGTCTTCTCGGCCTCGGTCAGCGACTCGTCGGCCTCGATCAGCTGCACCTGCTTCTCGACGTTGCCGCCCAGCACGATGTCGGTGCCGCGACCGGCCATGTTGGTGGCGATGGTGATCACGCCGGGACGACCGGCCTGCGCGACGATCTCGGCTTCCTTCGCGTGCTGCTTGGCGTTGAGCACCTGGTGCGGCAGCGCCGCCTTCTGCAGCAGGCCCGAGATCAGCTCGGAGTTCTCGATCGAGGTGGTGCCCACCAGCACCGGCTGGCCGCGCTTGACGCAATCGCGGATGTCCTCGATGACGGCCTCGAACTTCTCCTTGTTGGTCTTGTAGACCAGGTCGAGCTCGTCCTTGCGCACCGTCGGCTTGTTCGGCGGCACGATCACGGTCTCGAGGTTGTAGATCTCCTGGAACTCGTAGGCCTCGGTGTCGGCCGTGCCGGTCATGCCCGACAGCTTGCCGTACATGCGGAAGTAGTTCTGGAAGGTGATCGACGCGAGGGTCTGGTTCTCGCTCTGGATCTGCACGCCTTCCTTGGCCTCGACCGCCTGGTGCAGGCCGTCGGACCAGCGGCGGCCCGTCATCAGGCGGCCAGTGAATTCGTCGACGATGACGACCTCGCCGTCCTGCACCACGTAGTGCTGGTCGCGGTTGTACAGGTGGCGTGCGCGCAGCGCCGCGTACACGTGGTGCATCAGCGTGATGTTCTGCGGGTCGTACAGGCTCGCGCCCTCGACCAGCAGGCCGGCCTCGCGCAGGATGCGCTCGGCGTTCTCGTGGCCGTCCTCGGTCAGGAAGACCTGGTGCGACTTCTCGTCGACCGTGAAATCGCCCGGATCGATCACGCCTTCGCCGGTGCGCAGGTCGAGCTCGCCGATCTGCTTCTTCAGCTGCGGCACGACGGCATTGATGCGCACGTAGAGCTCGGTGTGGTCTTCGGCCTGGCCGCTGATGATCAGCGGCGTGCGGGCCTCATCGATCAGGATCGAGTCCACCTCGTCGACGATGGCGTACGACAGCCCGCGCTGCACGCGGTCGGCCGTCTCGTGGACCATGTTGTCGCGCAGGTAGTCGAAGCCGTATTCGTTGTTGGTGCCGTAGGTGACGTCGGCGGCGTAGGCGGCCTGCTTCTCCTCGCGCGACATCTGCGGCAGGTTGATGCCGACCGACAGGCCCAGGAAGTTGTACAGCCGGCCCATCCATTCGGCGTCGCGGCGTGCCAGGTAGTCGTTGACGGTGACCAGGTGCACGCCCTTGCCGGTCAAGGCATTCAGGTACACCGGCAGCGTCGCCATCAGCGTCTTGCCTTCGCCGGTGCGCATCTCGGCGATCTTGCCGTCGTTCAGCGCCATGCCGCCGATCAGCTGCACGTCGAAGTGGCGCATCTTCAGCACGCGCTTGCCGCCCTCGCGGGCGACGGCGAAGGCCTCGGGCAGCAGGTCGTCGAGCGACTCGCCCTTGGCGTGGCGTTCCTTGAACTCGGCCGTCTTGGCCTTCAGCGCGTCGTCGCTGAGCTGCTCGAACTGCGGCTCCAGCGCGTTGATCCGCTGCACCACGACACGGTACTGCTTGAGCAGGCGGTCGTTGCGGCTACCGAAAATCTGGGTGAGAAGCTTGGGCAACATGCAGCGTCAGGGGTTGATCCGGAGGGTGGGCAGCCGCGGCCTCTCACTGACGGGCCGATTTACAGGATGCGGGGAAAAGCTGAGGGTGCGGGGCACGAAAACAAGCCCGGACACGATCGGCGACAAAGCCGCAGAGTTTATCAGCCCCCCAGTCGCTTCGCTCCTGCCCCCAGGGGGCGCCAACCCGGGCCCGGCAAGCCGGATGCCGGGTCGTGCCGGGTCGTACCGCGTCGTGCCAGGATCAATGGCGCGCCGGAGCACGGGCGGTGGTTGCTCCCTTGGCGCCGCTGGCCAGGAACTTGGCCGGATCCTGCGGAACCCCTTCCACCAACACCTCGAAGTGCAGGTGCGGCCCGGTCGAGCGGCCGGTGGTGCCGACATAGGCCACGACCTGCCCGCGGCGCACCAGGTCGCCGGTCTTGACCGCGATGCGCGAGGTGTGGGCATAGCGGGTGACCAGGCCGTTGCCGTGGTCGATCTCGAGCAGGTTGCCATAGGCCGGGTGCTGCTCGGTGGAGCGCACGACGCCGCCGGCCGCGGCCATGATGGGGGTGCCGACGTCGGTCGGGAAATCGAGGCCGGTGTGCAGCGCGGCACGCCCGGTGAACGGGTCAGTGCGGAAGCCGAAACCCGAACCCACCTGCACGTCGATCGGGCGGCTGTTGGGCACCATCAGCTGCTGCATGCGCTGCTCGAACAGGCGCGATTCGACCATCGTGAACAGGTCGGTGCTCTGGTCGGCTGCCTCGTCGAGCGAGGACACCATGCCGTTCAGCTGCTCGAACGACGGCGAACGGGCCGGCACGAAGGGTCCGCCCTGGCCGCCGCTGACGGCGGCCGGCACGATCTGTTTCAACTCTTCGGGTTTCACACCGGCCAGGCCCGACACCCGCTCGCCCATCGCTTCGAGCTTGATCAGCTTGGCCTGCATCTCGCCGACCTTCTGGGCCATCGCGTCGAGGTTCTCGCGCATGAAGCGGTCGCGCTGGGCGAATTCGTCGCGCACCACCAGCCGCGTGATCTGGCTGACCACCGGCCAGCCTTCGCGCGCCGCCTTCAGGAAGATCACGTGGTAGATCGTGCCCGACAGCAGCATCAGCACCAGCGCCAGCATGGCCAGCGCGGCGAGGAACTGCAGGCGGTTGAAGCGCAGCACGCGGGTTCGGGCCAGCGTGCCGTGCGTGATCAGGATCTGCATCGTTAAACTCCTTCCGGTGAAACCGAAGACATCGCCGGTCACCCCCAACGCCTTGCGCATCGAAGAGGCCCTGGGTCGCAGTGCGCCCCTGGCCCACCTGCAGCGGCTGCTGCAGGAATCGAATGCACGATTCGAAGCGATTCGAGACAGTCTTCCACCTGCTCTGGCCTTGCACGTGAAGCCCGGACCCGTGGACGACGAGGGTTGGTCTTTGCTCGCGGCCAACTCTGCGGTGGCCTCCAAGCTGCGCCAACTTCAGCCCCGGCTGGAACAAGCTCTCCGGTCCCGGGGCTGGCAGGTTACTTCAATACGGATCAAGGTTCAATCGATCTGATACCAGACGTTTATCCGGGTGATCGTTGAAGGCCTGGCCTGTCTAGACCAGTGGTGCCCCCGGCAGGAATCGAACCCGCGACCTTCGGTTTACAAAACCGCTGCTCTACCAGCTGAGCTACAAGGGCTTGAGGCGAGGATTCTATTTGATGCGCTTGAGCGCCGGCCGCGGGCCACCGCCCGTCGGAGGCTCGGGCGGCTCGGGAGGTTTCGGCGCGTCATCCGACGCGGCGGGGGCATCCGCCTCGGGCGTGCCGTCGGTGCTGGCCAGGCGCAGGCCGCCACCCGCCGGGCGCGGCTCGGCCGGTGCGGCATCGCCGGCGTCGCCGGCGGTCTCGGCACTGGCCTCGCTCGGCATCGGGAACGCCATGCCCTGCCCGTTCTCGCGCGCATAGATCGCGATCACGTGGTCCACCGGCACCAGGATCTCGCGCGCGATGCCGCCGAAGCGAGCCTTGAACTCGATCACCTCGTTGCCCAGCTTCAGGCCGGTGGTGGCCTCGAAGCTGACGTTGAGGACGATCTCGTTGTTCTTGACGTACTCCGCCGGCACCTGCACCCCACGGTCGACGAACACCGCCAGGTACGGCGTGAAGCCGTTGTCGGTGCACCAGTCGTGCAGGGCGCGGATCAGGTAGGGCCGCGTCGAGGAGCCGGCGTTGCCCGGTGCCGTGGGGGTCGAGGCCATGCTGCTTACTTGCGCATCACCTTCTCGGACGGCGTCAGTGCCTCGATGTAGGCCGGGCGCGAGAAGATGCGCTCGGCGTACTTCAGCAGCGGCACCGCGTTCTTCGACATGTCGATGCCGTAGTAGTCCAGGCGCCACAACAGCGGCGCGATGGCCACGTCGAGCATCGAGAAGTCGTCGCCCAGCATGTACTTGTTCTTCAGGAAGATCGGCGCCAGCTGCGTCAGCCGGTCGCGGATCTGCGAGCGCGCCTTCTCGAGCTGCTTGTCGTTGGGCTTCTGGCCGCGCGACTCGAGCACGTTGACGTGCGCGAACAGCTCCTTCTCGAAGTTCAGCAGGAACAGCCGCACGCGCGCGCGCGCCACCGGGTCGCCCGGCATCAGCTGCGGGTGCGGGAAGCGCTCGTCGATGTACTCGTTGATGATGTGCGACTCGTACAGGATGAGGTCGCGTTCGACGAGGATGGGCACCTCGTTGTAGGGGTTCATCAGCGCGATGTCTTCGGGCTTGGCGAAGAGATCGACGTCGCGGATCTCGAAGTCCATGCCCTTTTCGAACAGAACGAAGCGGCAACGATGCGAGTAAGGGCAGGTCGTTCCGGAGTAAAGCACCATCATGGTGGCGGCTCCTTGGGGGCTAGGGTCAAAACACGAACGCAGCAGGCCGCCATCGGCGGCACCACTGCGTCATCGGCCCGGGCCGCAAGGCAACCCGGGGCGCGAAATCACATCGTTATTTCACGTCTTTCCAGTAGGCGGCGTTCAGGCGCCACGCAATGACGGTGAACATTGCCAGGAACAGCAACACCCAGACGCCGACACGGACTCGCTGGCCTTGCGACGGCTCGCCCATCCATTGCAGGTAGGCGACCAGGTCGGCCACCGCCTCGTCATATTCGTTCGCGCTCAGCTTGCCGGGCGTCACCTGCTCGAAGCCGGCGAACCGGTGCATCGTCTTGCCTTCGGCGTGCGGGTCCTTCTCTTCGACGAACTTCGCCACGCGCTGGCCCTGCAGTTCCCAGAGCACGTGCGGCATCGCGACGCTCGGGAAGGCCAGGTTGTTCCAGCCGGTCGCCTTGGTGTCGTCGCGGTAGTAGCTGCGCAGGTACGTGTACAGGTAGTCGGCGCCCGAGCCCTTGCCGATGTCGGCGCGCGAGCGCGCGATCACGGTCAGGTCGGGCGGCAGCGCGCCGAACCACTCCTTGGCCTGCTTCGCGTCGAGCGAGGTCTTCATCGTGTCGCCGACCTTGTCGGTGGCGAACAGCAGGTTGGCCTTGATCTGCTCCTCGGTCAGACCGATGTCGCGCATGCGGTTGTAGCGCATGTAGGCGGCCTGGTGGCAGTTGAGGCAGTAGTTGACGAACAGCTTGGCGCCGCTTTGCAGCGCCGACAGGTCGGTGGTCTTGGCCGTCGGGAACTTGTCCCAGGCCACGCCGCCCTCCGAGGCCTGCGCGGCACCGCCCATCAAGGCGAGGCTGGCCAGCAAGGTGAGAAGGAGTTTCTTCATGGTCTTGTGTCTCCGGGGCGCACTCAGCGGGTGAATCAGTGGGCGTGGAAGGTGACGCGCTCGGGCACCGGCTTGAACGTGCCGAGCTGGCTCCACCAGGGCATCAGCAGGAAGAAGCCGAAGTACAGCAGCGTGCCGATCTGCGACACGTAGTTGCCGACTTCCGACGGCGGCTGCGCACCCAGGTAGCCCAGGACCAGGAAGAAGAACACGAACACCGCGTAGACGTACTTGTGCCAGTCGGGGCGATAGCGGATCGACTTGACCTTGCTGTGGTCCAGCCAGGGCAGGAAGAACAGGATGATCACCGCGCCACCCATGACGACCACGCCCCAGAACTTGGCGTCGAAGATGTTCAGCAGCGCGACCGCGACCACCGCCGCGACGACCATCGCCAGCTTGCCCATCGCGCCGAAGCGGCCCTTCAGCAGGCCCACGACGGTGGCGACGGCGATGATGCCGGACAGCACCTGCACCATCAGGTCGGTGGTGGCGCGCAGCATCGAGTAGAACGGCGTGAAGTACCACACCGGGGCGATGTGCGCCGGCGTCTTCAGCGGATCGGCCGGGATGAAGTTGTTGTACTCCAGGAAGTAGCCGCCGAACTCGGGCGCGAAGAACAGCACCGCGCTGAAGATCGTCAGGAAGCCGACCACGCCGAAGATGTCGTGCACCGTGTAGTACGGGTGCGACGGGATGCCGTCCAGCGGATGGCCGTCGGCGCCGCGCTTGGCCTTGATCTCGATGCCGTCGGGGTTGTTCGACCCCACTTCGTGCAGCGCGATCAGGTGCGCCGCCACCAGGCCCAGCAGCACCAGCGGCACCGCGATGACGTGGAAGCTGAAGAAGCGGTTCAGCGTCGCGTCGCTCACGACGTAGTCGCCGCGGATCAGCAGCGCCAGGTCGGGGCCGACGAAGGGCACGGCGGCGAACAGGTTGACGATCACCTGCGCGCCCCAGTACGACATCTGGCCCCACGGCAGCAGGTAGCCCATGAAGGCCTCGGCCATCAGGCACAGGAAGATCGCGCAGCCGAAGATCCACACCAGCTCGCGCGGCTTGCGGTAGCTGCCGTACATCAGCCCGCGGAACATGTGCAGGTAGACGACGATGAAGAAGGCCGAGGCCCCCGTCGAGTGCATGTAGCGGATCAGCCAGCCCCASGGYACKTCGCGCATGATGTACTCGACCGASSCGAARGCCAGCGCSGCRTCGGGCTTGTAGTGCATCRYGAGGAARATGCCGGTGACGATCTGGATCACCAGCACCAGCATCGCCAGGGAGCCGAAGAAGTACCAGAAGTTGAAGTTCTTCGGTGCGTAGTACTGCCCCCACTGCTCGTTCCACATCTTCGTGGCGGGGAAGCGGTTGTCGACCCAGGTCATGAGCTTGACGCCCACGGACGCATTGGCGGGCGCTTGCTTGAATTCAGCCATGTCGTTGTTCTCCGGAGTGCTCGGGCTCAGGCCTTCTTGTCTTCGCCGATCAGCAGCTTGGCGTCGGACAAATACATGTGGGGCGGCACTTCGAGGTTGTCGGGCGCGGGCTTGTTCTTGTAGACGCGGCCGGCCATGTCGAAGGTCGAGCCGTGGCAGGGGCACAGGAAGCCGCCGGTCCAGTCGTCGGGCAGCGACGGCTGCGGGCCGGCCTGGAACTTGTCGCCTGGCGAGCAGCCCAGGTGCGAGCAGATGCCCACGACGACCAGGATCTCGGGCTTGCGCGAGCGGTTCTCGTTGCGGGCGTATTCGGGGGTCAGCTCGTCGGGCTTGCGCTGCGACTTCGGATCGGCCAGCTCGGCATCGTTCTTCGGCAGCGTGGCCAGTTGCTCCGGCGTGCGCTTGACGATCCAGACCGGCTTGCCGCGCCATTCGACGGTTTTCTTCTCGCCCGGCTTCAAGTCGCTGATGTCCACTTCGACGGCGGCCCCGGCGGCACGTGCACGCTCGGAGGGCTGGAAGCTGCTGACAAAGGGGACGGCGGCGGTCACGCCGCCGACAGCGCCGGCGCCACAGGCGACGGCCACCCAGGTTCGACGGCCTTGATCGACTTGCTGGTCACTCTGCTTGTCACTCATGTGAGGGGGTCCTTGGCTGGAGACTTCTAGTCACGGGCAACCGAGAATTCTAGCGGACGTGTCAACCCCCTCGCCCCGCGCTCGCGCGCGCGGCTTGACTTCTGGCGCTGCTGGGGAATACTGCCGCGCAGCATCAGAAGAAGAGGAGCATCCCATGGGGTTCGCCACCGAGTTCAAGGCCTTCGCGATGAAGGGCAACGTCGTCGACCTCGCGGTCGGCGTCATCATCGGCGCCGCGTTCGGCAAGATCGTCGATTCGATCGTCAAGGACCTCATCATGCCGGTGATCGGCCGGCTGGTCGGCGGGCTCGATTTCTCGAACTACTTCTTCATGCTGGCCAACCCGCCGGCCGACTTCAAGGGGCCGATGACCTACGAGGCCCTCACGAAGGCCGGCGTACCGCTCTTTGCGTACGGCAACTTCATCACCGTGGCGCTCAATTTCGTGATCCTGGCACTCATCATTTTCGTGATGGTCAAGCAGATCAACCGCCTCAAGCGCGAGGAACCGGCCGCCCCCGCCGCCGCGCCCGAAGAAGTGCAGTTGCTGCGCGAAATCCGGGATTCCCTGAAGAAGTGATCGTTCGCCCCCCGGGGGCGTGAAATGCTCCCCGGCCCGCCAACGTCGCCCCGCCGCAACGCGGCGCGTACCCCTGCCGTTTGGGCTCATACTTGGCGGAATATCCGCCCGGATCACCCATCGGGCGGCTCGCCCCGGTCCGCCCATCGGCCTTGTCCGTAGATGAATCCGATCGATCCACGTTCGCAAGCTGCCTTCGACGCAGCCATCAGCCACCTGAAGACGACCACCGCGGCCGTGGCGGACCGCGTGGCGACCCACCTCGGCACGCTGGCCTCGGCGGCGATGCGGATCATCGAGCGCGACGTGCTGATCAGCGCCCAGCTCGACCTGCGCCGCCACATGAGCACCTTCGTGCTGGTGTTCGGCGACACGCTGAGCAAGCGCGTCACCCGCGAACTCAACCCGAACCGCGAAGCCGGCCGCAGCCTGGCCGAGACCGACTGGATGTCGCTGAGCATCGTCGGCGACGCCGAGGTCGAGGAGCAGATGTCCTCCGACCGCATCAGCCAGGCCATCACCCACGCCTGCGAATGGGAGCTGCGCGACATGGCGGCCTTCACCGGTTCGCTGCTGGGCATCGGCCGCGCCGACCAGGAGCGCAACCCGCTGCGCGCCGAGGTGCTGGGCGCGTCGGTGTTCCGCGCCATCGAATCGGTGTCGAACGAGCGCGAGACGCGCAAGGTGCTGGCGCGCGAGATGAGCCTCGCGATGTCGCGCGCGATGCCGGCCTGCTATGCCGACATCCTGAAGGACTTCCGCGCCCGCGGCGTGCAGCCGGTGAGCCTGTCGGTGCGCGGCGTCGAGGGCCCCGGCAACGAACTGGCGCGCGACCGCGTCAATTCCGGCTATGCGACGCTGCGCGACAGCGGCCACTCCGGCAGTGGCAGCCTGTACGGCCCGACCACGACGGCCGCCGACCTGGACAGCGGCCAGGGCGGCATGCCGCAGCGCGGCGGCCCCGGTTCGGTGGGTGCCGGGCCGGGCGGCTCGACCCGCGGCGGCCTCGGCGGCGGGATGGGCGGCGGCGGGGGCATGGG
>NZ_JBFUEB010000089.1:0-25829 GCF_056404395.1 Rhizobacter sp. P2_D12
CGCCGACGCAGGACGGCGGGCCGGGCTGGCTCGACGACCTGGCCGCGCCGACGTTGGAGCGCATCGCCGACGACCTGCACGAGCTGCTGACCCGGCACCCCGGCGCACGGCGCGTGCTGAGCCACCTGAGCGTGCTGGAGAGCACGCTGCGCCACCAGGACATGAAGGCCGCGCAAGCGTTGCCGGTCGACGTGCTGCGGCGCGCGCTGGACCAGCTGCGCAACATCGGTTTCCCCGACGAATGCACCGGCCTGGCCATCCTGCGTTCGCGCCTGATGCTGGTGGTGCTGCGCCGCGGCGATGACATCGCGCCGGTGCAGCGCGCCTTCGACGTGGTCGAGGTGGGCTTGTCGCGCTTCGTCGAAGCGCAGCAGCAGTGGGCGCCGCACACCCGCCCCCAGCCGGGCTGAGCGGGTCAGGTCAGCGCGCTTCGTCGCCCTCGAGCACGGCGACGAAGCGGTAGCCGACGCGCGGGTAGGTGCGGATCACCTGGCCGATGCCGTCCTCGCCGTCGCCCACCGCCTGGCGGATGCGCATCACGGCTGCGGCCAGCGAGCCGGGCTGGACCATCTCGTGGCGCCAGATCTCGTCGAGCAACTCGTCGGTGGTGCGCACGCGGTCGCGGCTCTCGATCAGGCACACCAGCAGGTCGAACGGGCGCGGCTGCAGCGGGCGGGGCTGGCCGTCGACCAGCACCTCGCGCGACGCGATGCGCACTTCGCAGCGCCCGAAGCGCAACCGGGCGCTGCGGGCGGGCTCGGCCGCAGCCGGGGCCAGGACAGGCGCAACAACAGGAATGATCGGCGCGATCGCCAGGGACAGGGAGCCGTCGTCGGGGAAATGGCGCGGAGACGGGAAGCTGAACATGAGACCCTCAGGTAGTGCCACAACAGATGTTGTAGACATTAATCTACAACGCAATCGAATGGTATCGACGGGTAACTTATCACACATCGCGATACTTCCCCCTGCCGATACGAAAATTGGCATGCTTCATGACAGCTTCCTGTAGACTGATCACTACACACCATCGACATCGTCCCGTGGCCCCATGAGTTCCCCCTTGCCCGCAGCGGCCCCAATCCGCGTCTTCATCGCCGACGACCATGCGCTGGTGCGCGAAGGCCTGCGCAAGATGCTGGAACTCGACGACGGGTTGGTGCTGGCCGGGCAGGCGGCGTCGGCCGCCGAGGTGCTGGGCGGCCTCGAAGCCGCCGCGGCCGACCTGCTGCTGCTGGACCTGCTGATGCCCGGTTGCAGCGGCGTCGACCTGATCGAGCGCGTCGCCGCCGCGCACCCGCGGCTGCCGGTGCTGGTGCTGACGATGCATGCCGATCCGCACATCGCGCGGCGCGCGCTGAAGGCCGGGGCACTGGGCTACCTGACGAAGGACGCCTCGCCCGAGCAGCTGCTCGACGCGATCCACCGGGTGGCGGGCGGACGCAGCTACGTCGATCCGTCGCTGAGCGCCGAGCTGATCCGCGCCGAGCAGGCGCAGGAGGCGCCGCTGGCGCTGCTGTCGACACGCGAGCGCCAGGTGCTGATCGCGCTGGTGAAGGGCATGGCGCCGACCGACATCGCCGCCGAACTGCAGCTGGCGCCCAACACCGTCAGCACCTACAAGGCGCGCCTGATGGAGAAGCTGGGCCAGGCCTCGCTGAGCGACCTGGTGCGCTACGCGCTGAGGCATGGCCTGGTGGACTGAGCGCGGCCGGGCAGCGCTCGCGGCGCTGCTGCTGGGCGCGGCGGCCGCGGCCGCGCACGCGCAGCACGCGGTGTTCGAGAGCTACCAGCAGGCCGCCGGGCTGACCAACATGGCGGTCGGTTGCCTGACCCAGGCGAGCGACGGCACGCTGTGGTTGTGCACCGAGAACGGGCTGTTCCGCTTCGACGGCTTTCGCATCCGCCGCGAGCCGATGGCGCCCGAGGCGCAGCGCGCCACGCTGCAGACGGCGAAGGCCGACGCGCACGGCCGGCTCTGGATCGCGACGGACGCCGGCCTGTTCCTGCGACGCGAGAAGGACGGCCTGCCCGTGTGGACGGCGGTCACGCAGCCCAGCGGGGCGCTGATCGGCGTCGAGCTGGGGCAGCGCCTGGACGTCGACGAGCGCGGCATCCTCTACGCCATCGACCGCAGCAGCCGCATCTGGGCCATCGATGCGACGGTGTCCGCGCAGGGCCCACCGGTCGTGAACCGCGTGCAGATGCCGGCGTTCCCGGCGCCGCCGGGCGCGATGGATGCCGATTCCGGGCCGCTGCGCGCCAGCCGCGGCGCGCTCTGGTTCGGCTGCGGGCGCGGGCTGTGCGAATGGCGCGACGGGACGTTGCAGGCCTGGGGCGAGGCCGAGGGCCTGCCGGCCCGCATGTGGGGCAACCTGGTGATCGGCCGCGACGGCAGTGTCTGGGCGCGCAGCAGCGACCGGCTCGCGCAGCTGCGACCGGGCGAACACCGCTTCAGCGTCGTCGTCGCCCCCCCGGCCCAGCGGCTGCCGGCCAGCATGGCACTGGCCGAGGACCCGGCCGGCCACATCGTCACCGCCACCGATGCCGGTGTCGCGCGTTGGGACGGCCGCCGCTGGCAGGCGTGGACGCCGCAGCAGGGCCTGCCGGAGACCCTGGTGCGTGCGCTGTTCTTCGATGCCGAGGGCGCGTTCTGGCTCGGCACCGCGGGTCGCGGCCTGCACAGCTGGACCGGCTACCTGCAGGTCGACCACTGGACCCCGGCGCTCGGATTGCCGGCGCCTGCCGCGTTCTCGTTCGCGCGCGACGGCAGCGGGCGCCTGTGGACCTCGACGGCGCAGGGGGTGGCATGGCTGGACGAGGCCAACGGACGCTTCCAGCCGCTGCCCGCGGATTCGAGGGCCGCGGAGCCGAGGGCCGCGGTCAACGGGCTCGCGCTCGATGCGGGCGGCGACCTGTGGTGGGTCGAGGCGGGCCGCGTCATGCGGCTGAAAGCCGGCACCACCCGCGCCGACACGATCTTCCGCGACCCGTCGCTGGTCGAGGTGATGCAGGGCCGGGAGGGCGGCATCTACCTCACCGGGCGCAATGGCGTCGACCGCGTCGTCGCCTCGCCCGCGGGATCGCGCCGCGAGCCGGTCGCCAGCGGGCTGCCCAACCGCGAATGGGTCAGCGACGTCGTGTTCCCTGCGGCCGGGGCCGGCGCCGGGGCGACCGAGTGGTTCACCAGCGAACGTCGCGTCTCCCGCGTCGTCGATGGCGCGTGGGCGCCGATGCGCGACGAGGATGGGCAGCCGGTCGAGGTCAACGGCCCCGCGACCTTCGTCGGTGCCTCGGAGTTCTGGACCTGCGATTCCCACGGGCTGTCCGTCTACGTCCTGGACGCCGGCGGCACCGCGCGGCGGGTGCGCCGCTTCGATGCGGCCCGCTTCGGCGACCCGGCGGCCTACTTCCTGCGCAGCGGGCCCGACGGCCGGGTCTGGTTCGGCACCGACCACGGTGCCTTCGTCTTCGATGGCAGCCGATGGTCGCAGCTGGACCGCAGCAGCGGGCTGCTGTGGGACGACATCGACAGCGGGGCCGTGCTGCTGGAAGCCGACGGCACGGCGTGGATCGGCACCAGTGCCGGCGTCACGCGGGTGCGCCCGGGCACATCGACACCGGCGCCGCCGGTGCTGCGGGTCGAGACGCTGCGCCTGGGCGACACGACGGTGCCGGCGGCCGCAGCGAACGAGATCGCCTGGGACGAGCGCCGCCTGCAGTTCACGCTGGCCACGCCGAACATCGGCCGCGCGCGGACACTGCACGTCGAATACCGCCTGCACGGCGACGCCCCATGGCAGTCGATCGACGGCAACGTCGTGACGATCGAATCGCCCGAGGCCGGAGCGCAC
The DNA here is from genome assembly GCF_056404395.1 of Rhizobacter sp. P2_D12. Lineage (NCBI taxonomy): Bacteria > Pseudomonadati > Pseudomonadota > Betaproteobacteria > Burkholderiales > Sphaerotilaceae > Rhizobacter > Rhizobacter sp. P2_D12. The sequence goes on from NZ_JBFUEB010000089.1 coordinate 3,855, forward strand.
GTGCTCGAGGTGCGCGCGGCGCCGCGGCTGGCGATCGTCGACGCCGGACCGCCGGTGCGCATCGCGTTCGACATCGCGCCGCCCTGGTGGCTGTCGGCCCCGGCCAAGCTGTCCGCGGCGGCCGGCCTCGCGCTGCTGTGGTGGGGGGCGACCCTGGCGATGAACCGGCGCCAGCGCGCCGACCGCAAGCGGCTCGAACACGCGGTGGCCGAGCGGACCGCCGAACTCGAGGTGTCGCGCGGGGCGCTGCAACGGCTCGGCGAGCACAACACGCGCACGCTCGAGGACGAACGCAAGCGCATCGCGCGCGAACTTCACGACGAGATGGGGCAGCAGCTGGCGGCGCTGCGCATGGAGGCGTCGGTGCTGCGGGCGCACGCGCGCGGCGAGCGGCCGCCGGCGCCGGAGCAGTTCCAGCTGCTGCTCGACCGCATCGACCAACTGGCCGGCGGCGTGCGCGCGCTCGTGAAGCAGCTGCGACCGCCGGCGCTCGATGGCGGCCTCGCCGCGGCGCTGGAATGGCTGGCGGCGGAATTCACCCAGGCCACCGGCGTGCCGTGCCGGCTGCAGGTGGATACCGCGGCGGACGGGCTGGCCGCGGACACCGCGACGCAGGTGTTTCGGCTGGTGCAGGAGTCGCTCACCAACGTGCGCCGCCATGCGGGCGCGGCGCAGGTCGACCTGGCGCTGCAGCGCGCGGACGGCCAGTGGCGGCTCGCGATCACCGACGACGGTGCCGGCTTCGACCCGACGGCCGACCGCAGCGGCCACGGCCTGCTCGGCATGGAGGAACGCGCCCGCCTGCTCGGCGGCACGCTCGACATCGACAGCCGGCCCGGCGGCGGCACGACGGTGCGCCTGCGCTTCGAAGCGGCGTGACGCCGGCGCATGGCGCGTGACAGCGCCGACGGCGACCGACATGCTTCTTTACCGTGGTGCCACCCCGCCGAGACGGCGCGCGCGGGGGACCGCCTTAGCATCGCGGCCCGCATCCGTTGCCGAAGGCCCCATGAACCCGCCGGAACCCCTGAAGCGCCTGTGCGCCGTGCTCGCGCTCGCCACCGCTTGCGCGCTCTCGATCGGCGCGGCCCCGGCCCACGCGGCCCGCGGCGAACCGGCCTCGACGCTCAACTTCCCCGACACCGACGTGGAGTCGGCGGCGCGCGCGATGGCCGCCATCCTGGGCCGCCCGGTCTTCGTCGACCCGCGCGCCAAGGGCAAGCTGTCGCTCTACACCGAGCAGGGCGTGACGCCGGCCCAGGCCTGGCAGATCTTCGTGGCTGCGCTGCGCGGGCTCGGGCTCGCGGTGGTCGAGTCGCGCGGCCTGCTGAAGGTGGTGCCCGAGGCCGAAGCCAAGCTGCAGACCGGCGTGGCCCCGGTCTCCGCCAGCGCGCCCGTGCGCCCGCGCGGCGACCAGGTGGTCACGCAGGTGATCCCGCTGGTGCACGAGAACGCGAGCAACCTGGTGCCGGTGCTGCGCCCGCTGATCGCGCCGAACAACACCATCACGGCCAACGCGGGCAACAACACGCTGGTGATCACCGACTACAGCGACAACCTGGCGCGCCTGCAGGAACTGATCGCCGCACTCGACACGCCGAGCGCCACCGACGTCGAGGTCATCCCGGTGCACAACGCCATCGCGTCCGACCTGGCCGCAACGGTGCTGCGCATGACCGAGGGCGCCCCGCAGGCCGCCGCCCCGGCGGCGAGTGCGGCGGCGACGTCCGTCGTCGCCGACCCGCGCCTGAACGCGTTGCTGGTGCGGGCCCCGAACCCGGCACGCCTGGCCGCCATCCGCGCCCTCGTCGCACAGCTCGACCGGGCCGGCGGCGGCGGCATCGCCGGCGGCAACATCCACGTGATCTACCTGAAGAACGCCGAGGCGACGCGCCTGGCCACCGTGCTGCGGGCGGCCGCGGCAAACGATGCGGGCCGCGTATCGGGCACCGGCGGCGCCGGGTCGGGCACGGCGCCGATCATGGCGCAGGCCGCCGCCGCCAGCCCGGGCGGCAACGGCGGCAGCACGTCGGCATCGGCCCAGTCGACGACGCCGGTCAGTGCGGCCGCGCAGCCGTCGACCGGCGGCTACATCCAGGCCGACCCGGCCGCCAATGCGCTCATCATCACCGCCCCGGAACCGCTGTTCCGCGAGCTGCGGGCCGTGGTGGAACTGCTGGACACGCGGCGCGCCCAGCTCTACGTGGAATCGCTGGTGGTCGAGGTGGACGCCGCCAAGGCGCTGGACATCGGGCTGCAGTGGAAGCAGATCTTMAGCATCAGCCAGAGCAGCCTGGCCACGCTGACCTTGGGCAACGTGGCCTCGGCGCTGGAGTCGATGTCGGGCACCAACATCCTGTCGACCGCCAACGTCGTCACGCTGGACAACGAGGAGGCGAAGATCGTGGTCGGCCAGAACGTGCCCTTCGTCACCGGCAGCTACACCACCGGCAGCAGCGCGAGCCCGTTCCAGACCGTCGAGCGCAAGGACGTGGGCATCACCTTGCGCATCCGCCCGCAGATCGGCCAGAACGGCAGCATCCGCATGACGATCTTCCAGGAGTCGTCGTCGGTCAGCTCGACCGCGACGCCGGGCACCAGCAATGCGGGGCCGGCCACCAACAAGCGCTCGATCGAATCCACCGTGATGGTCAACGACGGCAAGATCGTCGTGCTGGGCGGCCTGATCGAGGACGGCTACGAGAGCGATGCCGGCAAGATCCCGTTCCTCGGCGACATCCCGCTGCTGGGCGGGCTGTTCCGCTACCTGAACCGCACGCGCCGCAAGACCAACCTGGTGGTGTTCCTGCGCCCTCACGTGATGGCCGACGAAGCGGCGCTGGACGCGCTGTCGCTGGACCGCTACGACTACATCCGTGCGCGCCAGCGCGAGCTGCCGCAGGACGTGCGCCAGGTGCTGCCGGAGCCCGACGCGATGCCGGCGCTGCCGTGACCCAGATCACGCCGCCGTCGCCGGGATTCACCGGTCAGGCCGCGATCACCGCGCGGTCATGCGGATCCGGCAGGGGCTCCCTACATTCGCGGCTCGTCCCGAAGCAGCACAGCCCCGAGGTACCCCGATGGAGTCTTCCCCCCGCCCGCCAGCGTCCCTGCTGATGCGCGCCGCCGGCCTGGCGGCGCTGTTGCTGTCGCAGGCCGCGCAGGCCGACATCGTCGTCGGCCAGGTCGCACCCTTCAGCGGCCCGCAGGCCGTCACCGGCAAGGCGGTGCGCGCCGGGGCCCAGCTCTGGTTCGACGCGGTGAATGCGCGTGGCGGCGTCAAGGGCCAGCAGATCCGCTTCGTGACGCGCGACGACGCGCAGAAGCCCGAGCAGACGGTGCGGCTGGTCAAGGAGCTGATCGAGAAGGAAGCCCCGGTGGCCCTGCTCGGCACCATCGGCACCAGCAACCTGGAGGCGCTGGCGGCCGACGGCGTGCTGCCGCGCACGCATGTCAGCATGGTCGGCGCGATCTCGGGTGCCGCCTCGGTGGCGGGCGCCGACGGCATGCTGGTCGTGAAGGCAAGCTACCGCGACGAGGTGGGCCGGCTGCTGAGCCAGCTGTCGCACCTGGGCATCCGCCGCGTCGGCCTGGTCTACCAGGACGACGGCCTGGGCAAGGACGTGCTGGCCGGCACGCAGGAGGGCGCCGGCCGCTTCGGCATGACGCTGGTGGCCCGCGCCGGCTACGAGCGCAACACGGTCGAGGTGCGCAGCGCGGTCGCGCAGATGGTCGCCGCCGCACCCGAGGTGGTGGTGCTGGGCGCCACCACGGCCGCCGCGATCGAGTTCACGCGCCAGTACGAGGCGGCCGGTGGCCGCGCTCTGCTGTACGGCATGTCGATCATCGACACCGATGCGCTGCTGAAGGCGCTGGGCACGCAGCGTGCGCGCGGCTATGCCTTCTCCATCGTGCTGCCGCTGCCGTCGCAGCCGAGCCGGCCGGTGGTGCGCGAGTACCTGGCCCTGAAGGCCGCGGCGGCGAACCCGGACCTGTCGGCACGCTCGATGGAAGGCTTCATCGCCGCGAAGGCGCTGGTCATGTCGCTGGAGAAGACACCGCGCATCACGCCCGAGGCCGTCGCGACGACCTTGCGCACGTCCGCCGCCTTCGACGTCGGCGGCTACATGCTGGACTTCACCACGCGTGGGCGCAGCGGCTCGCAGTACGTGAACTTCGGCATCTTCGGCAGCGACGGCCGCATCGTCCAGTGAGCCACTTTCCTGTCCTGAAAGGCAGATCCATGCGACTTCGCCTCGCGCTGTGCGCCATCGCCTGTTCGTTCGGCCTCGCCGGCCATGCGGCCGAGCGCGACATGGTGGGCGACACCATCGTGCTCGGCCAGTCGGCGCCGTTCAGCGGCCCGTCGTCGCAGCTGGCCACCGAGTTCAACCTCGGCGCACGCACCTACTTCCAGTCCGTCAACGAAGCCGGCGGCGTGAACGGCCGCAAGATCGAGCTGCGCGCCAAGGACGATGCCTACGACCCGGCCCGCACCGTGCAGAACACGCGCGAGCTGATCGAGCAGGACGGCGTGCTGGCGCTGGTCGGCTACATCGGTACCTCGACCACGCTGGCCGCGCTGCCGGTGCTGACCGCCGCACAGGTGCCGCTGTTCGCGCCGTCGTCGGGGGCGCCCGCGTTGCGCGAGCCGTTCAACCGCTACGTCTTCAACCTGCGCTCCGGGTACATCGAGGAAGCCGAACACATCGTCGAGCAGCTGAGCATCACCAACCTGACGCACATTGCAGTGTTCCACCAGAACGACGCCGCCGGGATCGCCGGCATGGACGCGGTGACCCGGGCGCGCAAGAAGCGCAACCTGAGCCTCGGCACGGTGGCGACGATCGAGCGCAACAGCACCGACGTCGCGGCCGCTGCGAAGGCGCTGCTGGCCGCGCACCCCGATGCGGTGGTGCTGGTCAGCTCGTACATCTCGTGCGCCGCGCTCATCAAGGAGATGCGCAAGGGCGGCTACAAGGGCCAGTTCGTCAGCCTGTCGTACGTGGGCGGAAAGTCGCTGGCCGACGAGCTGGGCGCCGCCGGCGCCGGGGTGCAGATCTCGGAAGTGGTGCCGTTCCCCTGGGCGGAAGCGAGCCCCATCCAGCGCGAGTACGCGCAAGCCATGCACCGGGCCGGCGTGCCCACGCGCAGTTTCGGCTCGATGGAGGGCTTCATCGCCGCGAAGGCCATCACCGAGGGCCTGCGGCGCGCCGGGAAGGGGCTGACGCGCGCCAAGCTGATCGGCGCGCTGGAATCGATGCACGACTGGGATGCCGGCGGCTTCCACCTGACGTTCAGCCCCGACAGCCACAACGGCGGACACCTGGTCGAGATGACGATGCTCGGCGCGGACGGACGCTTCCTGCACTGAGGCGCAGCGCATGCCGGGCCATGTGCGGGCGACCACGGCCCGGGAGCGCAGATGAGCTTCATCGGCGATCGCGGCCGGCGATGGGGCTGGCTGGCCGTGGCGTGGGCCCTGGCGGGTTGTGGCGGCAGCCAGCCGACGGCCGATGCCGAACCGGCCGCCGGCGGCGACATGCAGCCGGCAGCGGTGTCCGCGAACGCGGCCGGGCCGGTCGGCGCCGCTGCCGTCGTCACCGGCGGGGCCGGCGGGGCGACGGTGCGGGTCAGCACACCGGCGCAGCTGAAGTACGAGCTGTGCCGCAGTTCATCCGGCGGCGCGTGCACCGACGCCGCGCCGCGCACCGTCGAGATCGCGACGACGATAGCCCTCGCCGACACGGAAGGCGTCGCCACCGCCAGGGCCTGCAACTGCAGCGTCGCGGCGCTGCGCGGCATGCTGGTCGGGTCGAACAAGACGGTGCTCGGCATCGGCGCCACCGCGGCGGTGAAGGGCAGGGGCTTCCTGTTGCAGAGCGGGGTCAGCAACATCGTCATCCGCAACCTGTCGATCACCGACATCGGCGAGGGGCCGGTGTCCGGCGGCGATGCGGTGGCGATTGCCGATGCGAGCCGCGTGTGGATCGACCACAACCGCTTCGCCCGCGTCGGGCGCCAGTTCATCGCGACCGGCACCGGCGACCGCGGCGGTGCGGCCGCGGATGTCACGATCTCGTGGAACGAGTTCGACGGCAAAGGCGCCGCGTCGGCGCGCCGCGACGACAGGCAGGACGGGACCCTGCTGTTCTGCGGCAAGGGCCGGATGACCTTCGCCTACAACTGGCTGCACGACTTCTCGGAGCACGGTCCGCACGTCGAGGGCGATGCCCTGGTCCACCTGGTCAACAACCATTTCCAGGACGGGGCCCGGCACGCGCTCGACGCGGCGGGCCGCGCAACGCGCGTGCTGGCCGAGGGCAACTACTTCGAGAACGTGCCGGTGCCGATCCTGCGCAGCGCAGAAGCCGGCCCGGTCCATGCCTTGCTGGCGCAGACCCCCGCGAGCAAGGCCGCCTGCAGCGCGGCGCTGGGCCGCCCCTGCGAACCCAACATCGCGAATCCGATGGCGGCCACGAACGACTTCGCCGAGGACCCGGCGGTGCTGGACGCCGCCGGGGCGGTGCCATCGGGCAGCCTCGTGTCGCCTTGGCCGGCCCGCAAGGTGCCGGCGTGGGTGTCGGCGGGCGTGGGGGTCGGGCACGTCCGCTGACAAAGCACTTCAGGGTCACGGGAACTGCGCGGCGCCTTCCACGACCAGCCCGCCCGCGGGCTCCGGCAACACGTCGACCAGCGTCGCGCCGCCCAGCGCCGTGACGCGCACCTGGATCGGCCCGGCGGCGATCTCCACCGGATGGACGAAGTAGTTGTAGTCGGTGCGCGCGACGCCGATCCAGGCGCTGCTGCCCGTCGGCTTGATCTCGAGCCCGGTCACCGGCAGCCGGTGGTTGCGCACCTGGATCGCGGTCCAGTAGCGGGTGCTGCCTTCCTTGAAGCGGAACGCGAGCGGACCCTGCACGTCGCCCGCGACCACCTGCCAGCCGATCGGCACGCGCCCGGCCACCGGATCGGCAATGCGCGCGAAGGCCTGGGCGCTCAGGTCGATGTCGCCGGGCTTGCATTCGGGACAGCGGTCGGTGATGCGCACCGTGACCGAACCGTTCGGCCCGCTGACCGAGACGAACTCGCCGCAGGCCGCTGCAGCGGCATAGTCGTGGTCGTTCATCGCCGCCACCATCAGGTCGCCGGGGCTGGCATCGAAGCTGCACTGGCCCTCGCCGGTGGCACCGTAGTAGGTGCCTTCACCGCTCGCGCGGGGGACAGCGCCTGCGACGGCGTGCCGCCGCCGGCCACCGCGGCGCTGCCCGCTGCGCCGCTGCCACCGCCACTGCCACCCCCGCCGCACGCGACAAGGGCCACGACGGCGGCCCACGCGAACAGGGAGGCGGCGCGCTTCACGATGGCACCGCCAGCTTGCCCGAGCCCGCGGACGCCTTGACGGCCGCCTTCACGCTCGCGGCCGGCAGCAAGGCCGTGCCGTAGGCGTAAGGCACGGTCCAGCCCACCGCGGCGCTGAAGCTGCACTGGCTGATGTCCAGCGCCGCGCCGTTCAGCAGCGAGCCGCTCTCCTTGATCGCACCGGTCTTGCCCGACGAGCCGGGGTTCTTCAACACGCTGGTGCAGCCGCTCGCGCCCTGGATGTCGAACGCGTTGTTCTCCGAGATGATCTTCGCCTTGTAGGCCACGCCGATGCTGTACTGGTGCGCGTACACCGGGTGCGACTTGCTGCCTTCGTAGTAGTTGTTGTAGACGTGCACGCTGCCGAAGCGCACGCGCGGCGCGCGCTCGGTCACCTGGCTGAACAGGTTGCCGTGGAAGGTGACCGTGAGGTGCGTGTCGTCGCTGGTGGTGCTGTCGGACGAGCCGACCAGGTTGTTCTTGTCGTGCTGGTCGAAGACGTTGTTCGACACCGTCACGTAGTCGGAGCCGTTCTTCACGTCGAGCGCCCCGTCGTGGCACTGCTTGACCTTGCCGTTCTCGACCGGCGACAGGTCGTCGGTCTGCGGTGCGTCGGTGAAGGTGTTGTGGTCGATCCAGACGTGGGCGGACCCATCGACCGTGATGCCGTCGTACTGCGAGTTCCAGTTGCCGTCGTCGCCGTCGTTCGGGTCCCACACCGGGCCGACGTCGCAGGGGTTGACGACATGCAGGTTGCGGATGATGACGTTCTGCACGCCGCTGACCGTCATGTAGGCGTTGACCAGGCCGGCGTTGCTGCCGGCGCCGATGAGGGTGGTGTTGCTCTTCACCGCCAGCCGGGCGCGTGCCTTCTGGTCGCTGGTGCTCTTGAAGGCGCCGCCGTTGTCGGCCGCGGCCATGTCGATGGTGCCGATCACCTTGACGATCGTCGGCGCGTCGCCGCCGGCCTTCAGCGCGGCCAGCAGCTCGGTGGCGGTCGTGACCTTGTAGACCGCGGAGGCGGCCGCCGTCGAACCGCCGCTGGTGCCGCCCGCTTGGCTGGCCCAGCCGGTGGTGGGGGCGATGTCGCGGGTGTTGTCGCCGGCGGCAGGTGCGGGTGCAGGTGCGGGTGCAGGTGCGGGTGCAGGTGCGGGTGCAGGTGCGGGTGCGGGTGCGGGTGCGGGTGCAGGGGCAGGTGCCGGCGAAGGTGCCGGTGCGGGCGCAGGCGCAGGCGAAGGTGCTGGCGCGGGAGAGGGAGCAGGGGCCGGGGCCGGTGCCGGGGCTGCGGCCGGCGCAGGCGCAGGTGCAGCCACCGGTGCCGCGGCGGTGTCCGGATCATTGCCGCTCCCGCAAGCGGAAAGCACCAGCGAGCACAGCAATGCGCTCGCCGCGGCGGCGCGTGTCGGGTGTTGGCGAGGCGTGTCCATCGTGAAGCTCCAGTTGCGTCGAAGTGCGGCGCGATTGTGTGAGGCGCGACATCGGGAGACTTGACGGAACATTGAAGAAACGATGAACACCGCAGGGGGCGTTGGTGTGGCGAGACGCCATGCAACGGGATGCAAGTTCCGCTGAATCGGATGACACCAAATCGGTCCCGCGAGCGCCGCGAATTGCACCAAAGTGACAAAAGTCGCAGCGCGACCGACGGGTTGCGGCCGATCAGTTTTCGATCATCGATCGATGCGGACAGCGTCTGCGCCCGTCCCGATGATGCGTGCAGCTTCCTTCCGCAGTCCCCGTGCAGAACCCTTCCTCCCCGAGCCGGCTCAAGCTGCTCGCGCAAGACCTGAGCGAGAACGACCTCGCGCGCATCGCGGCCTTCCTGCGCGTCGGCTGCTCCCGCCTGCAGTGCAGCTGGGAACTGGTCGACGACGGCCCGGCCCACCTGCTGCTGTGCGGTCGCGACCTGCCCCGCGCTGCGCCCGGTGCGATGCCGAGCCTGTCCGTCGCCGACGCACGGCCGGGCCGCCCGGTCGGCCGCAATGCGCTGGTGCGCCCGCTGCAATACGACGCCTTCATGGACGCGCTGTGCGCGCTGGAGGGCCGGCTGCTCGGCAAGGCGCCGGCCCCCGCCGCGCTGACCTACATCACCGCGCAACCGCTGGGCGAGACCACGCCGGCGCTGCTGCCCTCGCTGCTGCCGGGCGCACGCTGCCGGCTGCTGCGCTGGCCGCCGTCGGCGGTGCTGCAGGCCCATCGCCACCACCGGACGCTCGCGAGCTTCCTGTCGTCGCGGCACCTGGACCTGGACGAACTGGCGCGCCTGAGCAACGTGGAGCGGTCGCTGTGCGACGAGTTCGCCGCCACGCTGGTCTCGCTCGGCTTCCTCGACGTGCAGCCGTCGTCCGCTTCTTCGTCCACTGCGCCGTCCACCTCCCTGCCCACCTTTTCACCTGCCCCATCGCCCGCCGCGCCGCGCCGCACGCCCGTCCCCACCGGCCTGATCACCCGCATCCGGCGCAGCCTGGGCCTCGGCCGATGAAGGACTTCAAGATCGTGTTCACCGGCACGCCCGGTGCCGGCAAGACCACCGCGATCGCGGCGCTGAGCGACACGCCGCCGGTGACCACCGAGGTGCGCAACTCCGATGCGCGGCTGGACAAGGCCCACACCACCGTCGGCCTCGATTTCGGGCAGGTCGACATCGGCGACGGCCAGTGCGTGCGCCTGTTCGGCACGCCCGGGCAGGCGCGCTTCGAGTTCATGTGGCGCATCGTCGCCACCGACGCGGCCGGGTTGGTGCTCCTGATCGACAACTCGCGGCCCGACCCGCTGGCCGATTTCGCGGCCTACCTCGATGCCTGGCGCGACCTGCTGCCGAACATGAGCTGCGTGGCCGGCATCGGCCGCACCGAAGGCCGTGCGCGGCCGACGGTGGACGACCACGCCGACCTGCTGGCGTCGCGCGGGCTAGTCTTCCCTGTCGTGGCGGTCGACGTGCGCCGGCGCGATGACGTGCTGATGCTGGTCGACATGGTGCTCGCGCTGGCCCAGACCCGAGCTTGAAGGACCCTGTCGTGTCGACCCTCTTTGCCGTCTCTTCCGCCGACATTGCCGACCACGCGCTGCGCGCGGTGCAGAAGCTCCTCGTCGAGCTCGATGGTGCCGGTGCGGTCGTGATCGCGAGCGCCGACGGCTTCGAGCTGGCGCACGGTGGCCGCGCGACCGTGGCGCCGGCCCGCCTGGCGGCGTTGGTCAGCTCGTTCGCGGCGCTGGGCGAGGTCGCCAGCCGCGAGAGCGGCATCGGCACGCCGCGCTGCCTGGTGATCGACGCCAGCGACGGGCGGCTGGTGGTGCGCTGCATGCAACTGCGCGGCCAGTCCATCGTCGTCGTCGTGCTCGCGGACGCAGGCATGCTGCTCGGCCGCGTGCTGCACGTGCTCGCTGCCGCCGAGCAGCTGATGGGCCACCCATGAACCTGCAGCAGGTGATCGCGGAGATGGACCGCATGGCCGCGCATCCCGGCATCTTCGGCTGCGCGCTGGTGGACGCCAACACCGGCCTGGTGTGGCATGCCAGCGCGCCATCGCGCAGCGGCACCGAGCCCGTCTGGGAGGCGGCCGTCGACTACTGGCGGCTGCACGACCGGCAGAAGCTGCACTTCGCCGGGCTGGGCACGCTGGCCGCGGCCGTGATGTACCACGCGAACGGCGTGCTCGCGGTGTTCCCGTGTTCCACCGACCCCGACGTGCTGCTCGTCGCGCACGGGCGCCACCGCGGCGTCGACTGGATCGCCTGGCAATGCATGGTGCGCACGCTGGGGCGCCTGCTGCACGACCCCAAGCCCTCGCCCCCTCCGATCCCCAACGAAAGAAGACCGACCCATGGCAACCATCCGCCAATCCCTTGACGACCTGCTGACCGTGGACGGCGCGATGTGCGCAGCCGTCGTCGATTCCGCCAGCGGCATGATGCTCGGCTCGGCCGGCTCCGGCGTCGACCTCGAAGTGGCCGCCGCCGGCAACACCGAGGTCGTGCGCGCGAAGCTGAAGACCATGCGCCAACTCGGTCTGAACGACGTGATCGACGACATCCTGATCACGCTGGGCAAGCAGTACCACATCATCCGCCCGGTCTCGCGCAAGGAAGGCGTGTTCGTCTACTTCGTGCTCGACAAGTCCAAGTCCAACCTGGCACTGGCGCGGCGCAAGGCGCAGGACGTGGAGCGCGAGCTGACGATCTGACGATTTGCCGGCACAAGGGGACAAATGCCCCGTGTCGGCAAGTCCCCTGCCTCGGCAGAATCGCGGCCCTACGAAGCGAAGAGGGAGCGCGCATGACACTGGCCGTCGTCCACAGCCGGGCCCTGGACGGCCTGGACGCCCCGGAGGTCACCGTCGAGGTGCACCTGGCCAACGGGCTGCCGAGCTTCACGCTGGTCGGGCTGGCCGACACCGAGGTCAAGGAAGCGCGCGAACGGGTGCGTGCCGCGCTGCAGACCAGCGGCCTCGCCTTCCCGCACAACAAGCGCATCACCGTCAACCTGGCACCGGCCGACCTGCCGAAGGAGTCCGGCCGCTTCGACCTGCCGATCGCGCTGGGCATCATCGCGGCACAGGGCGAGCTGGACCTGCAGCGTCTCGCGCGCTTCGAGTTCGCCGGCGAGCTGTCGCTGGCCGGCGAGCTGCGGCCGGTGCGCGGCGCACTCGCGATGGCCCTCGCGCTGCAGGCCCGCGGCAGCGGCGGCCCGGTGCGCGCGCTGGTGCTGCCGCAGGCCAGTGCCGAAGAGGCGGCGCTGGTCGACGGCCTGGAGATCCACAGCGCCCGCCACCTGCTCGACGTGGTGCAGGCGCTGCGCCGCGAGAACGTCGATGGCGCCGGGAACGCAGCGCCGCGCGAGCCGCTGCCGCGCGCGATGCCGCCCCGCGCAGAGGCGGCGGACGCACCGCCCGACCTGCGCGACGTCAAGGGCCAGGCCGGCGCCAAGCGCGCACTCGAGATCGCCGCCACCGGTGGTCACAGCCTGCTGATGGTCGGCCCACCCGGCACCGGCAAGTCGATGCTGGCACAGCGCTTCGCCGGCCTGCTTCCGCCCTTGTCGGCCCAGGAGGCGCTCGAGTCGGCAGCGGTGCTCAGCATCAGCGGCAGCTTCCGGCCGGCGCGCTGGCGGCAGCGCGTGCTGCGCAGCCCGCACCATGGCGCCTCGTCGGTGGCACTGGTCGGAGGCGGTTCACCGCCGCGGCCGGGCGAGATCTCGCTGGCCCACCACGGCGTGCTGTTCCTCGACGAACTGCCCGAGTTCCCGCGCTCGGCGCTCGAGGCCTTGCGCGAGCCGATGGAAACCGGCCGCATCACGATTTCGCGCGCGGCGCGCCAGGCCGACTTCCCGGCGCGCTTCCAGCTGATCGCCGCGATGAACCCCTGTCCGTGCGGGCATCTCGGCAACCCGCAGCGCGCCTGCCGCTGCTCGCCCGACCTCGTGCTGCGCTACCAGTCGCGCATCAGCGGCCCGCTGCTCGACCGCATCGACCTGCAGGTCGAGGTGCCGGCGCTGCCGGCCGAAGCGCTGGCCGCCGCGCCCGACGGCGAGCCGAGTGCGCCGATCGCGCTGCGCGTGCAGGCGGCGCAGCAGCGGGCCCTCGCACGCCAGGGCTGCCGCAATGCGCAGCTGGCCGGCGACGCGCTCGACCGGCATTGCGTGCTCGATGCGGCGACCGCGGGCTTCCTGCGCGCGGTGTCGACCAAGCTCGGCTGGTCGGCGCGCAGCTTCCACCGCGTGCTGCGGGTCGCGCGCAGCATCGCCGACCTGGCCGGCAGGGCCGCGATCGACGGCCCCGACATCGCCGAGGCGATCCAGTACCGGCGCGCGCTCCCCTGATCCTTCCAACCCGCTCAGGACAAGCCCCCTTCCATCACACGCCGGCTCACACGCCGCGCGCGCATCGTGGCGGCCTCATCAACCCCCTGGAGCTCCTGATGCCCAAGTATGTGATCGAACGTTCCATCCCCGGCCTCGGCGACCTGCAACCCGCCGAGATGCGGGCCGTGTCTCAGAAATCCTGCAGCGTGCTGCAACAGCTCGGCACCGGCGTGCAATGGCAGCAAAGCTATGTGACCGCCCACAAGATGTACTGCGTCTACGTCGCCGACAGCGAGGAGCTGGTGCGCGAACACGCGCGGCGCGGCGGATTCCCGGCCGACAGCGTCGTGCGCGTGCTGTCGGTGATCGACCCGACGACGGCCGAGGCCTGAGCGGTGGCCACCGCCCTTGCACGCAGGCGGCCGGTGTGCGAGCCTCGGCCCATGGGGCTCGCGATCCGTCTTCTCGGAACACCGTTGGTCGAATGCGACGGCCGCGCAAAGCCGGCCCCGCGCGGACACAAGGTGTGGGCCTTGCTGGCCTACCTGGCATGCGACGGGCCGGCCAGCCGCACGCGGCTCGCCGGCCTGCTGTTCGAGGATGCCGAAGACCCGCTGGGCACGCTGCGCTGGAACCTGAGCGAACTGCGGCGCCTGCTGGGCGACGACGGCCTGCGCGGCGACACGCTGTCGCTGCCGCCGGGCGTCCAGGTGGATGCGCAGCGGATCCTCTCCGGCAGCGACCTGCAGGCCGTGCCCGGCCTCGAACGCGAGCTGCTCGAAGGCATGAGCTTCGCCAGCAGCCCGGCCTTCGAGGTCTGGCTCGGTGCGACGCGCCGCCGCCTGCAGGCCGCCGCCGAGGCCCTGCTGCACGAGGCGGCGCTGGCCCGCCTGGCGGCGGCGGCCCCCGGCCAGGCTGCCGAGCTCGCGGCGCGGCTGGTCGCATTGAACCCGCTCGACGAAGACTTCCAGGCGCTGCTGGTGCGCAGCCTGGCCACGGCCGGCGACGGCGTCGGCGCCGCACGCCAGGCGGCCGCCTGCCGCGAGCTGTTCCGGCGCGAACTCGGCGTGGCGCCGGGGGCGGCGCTGGAAGCGGCGCTGCGCACCTCGACGGCGCGTCCGACCGCGCCCGCCGCGACCGGTCGCACCGCGACCCTCGCCCAGCTCGAGGCCGGCGAGGCCGCCATCGCCGCCGGTGCACTCGAGGCCGGGCTGCAATGCCTGCGCAGCGCCATCGCCGAAGCCGACGCCACGCGCGACGACGTGCTGCGCATGCGCAGCCGCATCGCGCTCGGCACGGCGCTGGTGCACGCGGCGCGCGGGCGCGACGAGGAGGGCGCGACCGCGCTGCACGAAGCACTCGCCGTCGCCCCCGCCGCATCCCCGACCCTCGCCGCGGCGGCCGGCCGCGAGCTGGGTTATGTCGAGTTCCTGCGCGGCCGCTACGAACGTGCCCAGGTCTGGCTGCGGCGTGCCGGTTCGTTGGCCGGCGACGACCGCGCCGAACACGCACGCATCGCGACGGTGCTCGGCTCGACGCTCAGCGACACCGCGCACTACGGCGCCGCGCTGGACGCGCTGCAGCAGGCCGAGCGCCACGCCGGCGACGAACGGCAGCGCTGCTACGCGCTGGCCATGCACGGCCGGATCGGCCTGCTGCGCGGCGATCTCGATGCCGCACGCGAGATGCTCGACCGTTCGGTCGCGATGGCACGGCAGGGCTGGACGGCCTTCGTGCCCTGGCCGCTGTCGCTGCGCGCCGAGATCGACCTGCTGCGCGGCGACGTCGATGCGGCGGCTGAACGCTTCGAACATGCCTTCGCGCTCGGCTGCCAGATCGGCGATCCGTGCTGGGAAGGCCTGGCCGGCCGAGGCCTTGGCTGCGTCGCCGCGGTGCGCGGCCAGACCGGTCGCGCGGTCGAATTGCTGCTGGACGCCCTCGCACGCAGCGCACGCCTGCCCGACGCCTACGTCTGGGGCCGTGCCCACGTGCTCGAAGCCCTGTGCGCGCTGGCGGTGCGCGAAGCCCTGCCACAAGCCCCCACCTGGGTCGCCGAGTTGCAGGCCGTCGCGGCGCGCTGCGGCATGCGCGAGCTGCTGGCGCGGGCGCACCTGCATGGCGCGGCGCTGGGCGATGCCGGCAGCGGCTCGGCGGCGCGCCTGCTGGTCGAGACGATCGACAACCCGCTGTTGCGTCGGCTGGCCTGCGCGTGATCAGTCCCAGGCTGGCGCCAGCCCGTCCGGGCTGGTGAGGCGTTCGCCGCGGTCGAGCGTCGCGATCCGCGCCATGTCGTCCTCGCCCAGCCGCAACGAGGTCGCCAACAGGTTGCTGGCCAGGTTCTCACGCTTCGTGGACGAAGGAATCACCGCATGGCCCAGCTGCATCGCCCAGGCCAGCACCACCTGTGCCGGCGTGGCCTGGTGCGCCGCGGCGATGACCTGGATCACCGGGTCGTGCAGCGCCCTGCCATAGGCCAGCGTCATGTAGGACGTCACGTGGATGCCCTGGCTTTGCGCAAACGCGACCAGCTTGCGGTTCTGCAGGAAGGGACTCAGCTCGACCTGGTTCGTCGCGATCGCGTCCGCGCCGACCGCGGCGATCGCCTCCTTCATCAGCGCGATGTTGAAGTTCGACACGCCGATGCGCGTCGTCAAGCCCTGCGCCTTCGCATCGGCGAGCGCGCCCATGAACTCCGCCACCGGCACCGCGTTGCCCGGCGACGGCCAGTGGACCAGGGCGAGGTCGACGTGGTCGGTGCGCAGTTTCGCGAGGCTGGCCTTCAGGCTCGCGACGAGCTTGCCCTTGCCCAGGTTGTCGACCCAGACCTTGGTCGTGATGAAGAGATCGCCGCGCGCGACGCCGCTCTCGGCGATCGCACGTCCGACCTCGGCCTCGTTGCCGTAGATCTGCGCGGTGTCGACCAGCCGGTAGCCGAGTTCGAGGCCGGTCTTGACCGAGTCGACGACAACCTGGTCCTTCAGGCGGAAGGTGCCCAGGCCGAGCGGCGGAATGAGGGTCGTGTTCATGCGAGGTATCCGTTCGATGAAGAGGAGGAATGGAGCGGACTGTGGGTCCTGCGCCGTTGCAGAAAAAGCCCCGGTCCATCGATTGACTCTTGCCTGCGGATCAATAATCCCGGCATGAAGACCACGCTGGAAGAGCTGCAGGCCTTCGTCGCCGTCGTCGACGCCGGCTCCATCACCGCCGCCGCGGCCCAGTTGGGCCAGACCGTCTCCGGCATCAGCCGCGCGCTCGGCCGGCTCGAAAAGAAGCTCGATTCGACGCTGCTGCGCCGGACGACGCGCCGCATCGAGCTCACCGAGGAGGGACGCGAATTCCTGGCGCACACGCGCGCGATCCTGGCGTCGATCGACGCGGCCGAGGAGCAGATGGCGTCGCGCCGCGGCGCACCGGCCGGCCGCCTGCGGGTCAACGCGGCGACGTCGTTCATGCTGCACAGCATCGTGCCGCTGGTGCCCGACTTCCGGCGCGCCTACCCGCAGATCACGCTCGAACTCGACACCGACGAGCTGAACATCGACCTGCTGGAGCGGCGCACCGACGTCGCGATCCGCATCGGCGCGTTGCGCGATTCGACGCTGCACGCGCGTCCGCTGGGCCTCAGCCGCATCCGCGTGCTGGCGAGCCCGGCCTATCTCGCCGAGCACGGACGGCCGAAGACGGTAGCCGGGCTGGGCAGTCATGCGCTGCTCGGCTTCACGCAGCCGGAGTCGCTCAACCGCTGGCCGCTGCGGCATGCGCAAGGGGACGAATGGCCGATCGTGCCGACGCTGACCGCGTCGAGCGGCGAGACGCTGCGCCAGTTGGCGCTGCAGGGCGCTGGCATCGCCTGCCTGTCGGACTTCATGACAGCCGGCGACCGGCAGCGCGGCGACCTGGTGCAGGTGCTGGCGCGCGAGACGGTCGAGGTGCGCCAACCCATCAACGCGGTCTACTACCGCAACACCCAGCTCGCGTCACGCATCGTGTGCTTCCTGGATTTCGTCGCCGGGCGACTGTCGACGATGCGCTAGTGCGCCGATCTGTTCCGTGCTGCCTGTTCGCGCCAGATTTGCGATGGACCAGGCGGCGACGCAACGCTACTTCACGTAGCCGGGGTTCACGACGTACTCATACTCCTCTTCGAAGAAGAGATGCCCACTGGTGAGGGCGAGGTCGCGCGTGATGTCCCGCTTGGCCTCGGGAATCGGAACCCAACAGCCGCGAACTTCGCTCGCGGCGATCTTCTTGTAGACGGAGATCTCCTGCTGCGCGAAATGCGGGTTCAGGTGCTTCGTCATCGCTTTCACCATCGCGTTGGCGTCGATTGCCTTGGTATGCGGATGCGTCAGCAGGATCTCGTAGCAGTAGGTGCCGTAGTCCTGGGTCGCAGTGCGGCTCAGCGAACACGACAGCCAGTTCGACCCCTTGCCCTGAGCCACCGACGTGTGCTTGACGATGTCGTCATAGCCGTCCTGCCGCGTCCAGCCCTCCTTGAAGATCAACTCGGGTTCCTTCGTGCTCCAGCGATAGAGTGGGCCGCCCATCCACAGGAACTTGTAGGCATCGGCGAGATAGTCGCCGCTCTCCATGCGAATTGCGCTGCGCAGCGCTTGGGCCATCGTCGGCCGTTCCTCGGGACGGGGCATCGTGTTCCTTTCTCGGTCGCATCATGACTGGGGCGAACTTGGCGAAAAAGTCTACATCCCCGGGGCCCTGTGCGTCCGTGGGATTCAAAAGTCTCGGCCCCCGAGGCTTCGAGCAGTGTCGGAACATTGGCTCAGGTGCGATCGATCACCTCGCCGTCAGTTCATGCGCACCCGGTCCAGGTGCTCGCGAAAGCTCGCCGCATCCTGGAACCCGACCACCCGAACCTCGCTGCGCTCTTCGCCGGCCGGCTTGAAGAACAGCAGCGCCGGCGGCCCGAACAGGCTGTACTTGCGCATCAGCGCCTTGTCCTGCGCGCTGTTGGCCGTCACGTCCACGCGCAGCAGCGTCAGGCCGGCCAGGCGCTCGCGCACCGCCGGGTCGGTGAAGGTCAGCGACTCGAACTCCTTGCAGGCGACGCACCAGTCGGCATACAGGTCGACCATCACCGGCTTGGCCGATGCGCGCACCGCGGCGTCGAGCGCCGCCAGGTCGGCCACCGGCTGGAAGCTCAGCGGCGACGCCTCGCGCGCGGCCAGCGTGCCGCCGCCCCCCAGGTGCTGYAGCGGCTGCAGCAGGTCGCGCCCACCGGAGGCGACGCCCGCCAGCTGCAGCACCGCCAGCACCGCGAGCACCAGGCCCAGGCCGCGCGTCGCGGCACGGCGCGGCGAGGCCGCGCTGCCGGCCGATTCGAACGCGCCCAGGTACACCGCACTGGCCAGCAGCAGCACCGCCGCGCCCACCATCAGCCCCCACGACGGCAGCACCGGCGACACCATCCACAACGCCACGCCGAGCAGCATCACGCCGAAGAAATGCTTGACGCGGTCCATCCAGGCCCCGGCGCGCGGCAGCAGCGAACCGGCCGACACGCCCACCAGCAGCAGCGGCACGCTCATGCCCGAGGCCAGCGAGAACAGCGCGATGCCGCCCAGCCAGACGTCGTGCGTGCGGCTGATGTAGACCAGCGCACCGGCCAGCGGCGCCGCGACGCAGGGCCCGACGATCAGCGCCGACAGCCCGCCCATCACGAACACGCCCAGGTACTGCCCGCCCTGCAGCCGGCCCGACACCTCGGTCAGCTTGCTCTGCAGCGCATTCGGCATCTGCAGCTCGTAGACGCCGAACATCGACAGCGACAGGCCCGCCAGCAGCAGCGCGAAGGCGCCCAGCACCCAGGCGTTCTGCAGCGCCGCGGCCAGGCCTTCCCCGAGCAGCCCGGCCGTCATGCCGAACGCGGTGTAGACCAGCGCCATGCCGAGCGAGTAGGCCACCGCCAGCGAGAAGCCGCGCAGGCGCGACACCGTGCCGCGCTGGCCGACGATGATCGACGACAGGATCGGCAGCATCGGCAGCACGCAGGGCGTGAACGACAGCAGCAGGCCGGCCAGCAGGAACACGCCGGCCACCGTCAGCAGGCTGCGCGATTGCAGCGCGTTCGCGAAGCGGCTGGTCTCGGGCATCGGGGCGGGCGCAGCGGCCACCACGGGTGCTGCGGCGCCGGCGGTGGCAGCCGCCTCGCCGTCGGCCACGGCGACGGCCGTCCACCCACCCGCCACCGGCTTCAGGTCGAACGACCGGCTCATCGGCGGATAGCACAGGCCCTTGTCGGCGCAGCCCTGGTTGCCCACCGTCAGCCGGAACGGCGACGCGTCGGCGGCGATGGGCAGCACCATCGTCACCTGGTCGCGGAAGTACTCGACCTCCTTCTGGAAGGTCTCGTCGAACTTGGTCTTGCCGCGCGGCAGCGCGAGTTCGCCGCCCGCCGCGGCCGCCGGCTGCGCCTGCGCGTTCAGCCGCTCGCGGTACAGGTAGTAGCCGGGCGCGATCGCGAAATGCATCGCGACGTGCTGCGCGTCCTGCGCCTGCACCGTCAGCTTGAAGGCAGCCTCGGGATCGAGGAAATCGTCGGCCGCCGCCGCGTGCAGCGGCAGCGACGACGCGAGCAGCAGCAGCGCTCGCACCAGCAGGGTCTTCATCGGTTCTCTCCCGGGTCGTGTCAGAACTGCCGGCTCAGGCCCAGCTGCACCGAGCGGGCGCGGAACGGCGCGAGGTTCGGAGAGCCTTGCGTGCCGGCCCGCCAGCTCGCACGCTGTTCGTAGGCCTCGAACTTCGCGTCCACCGTCCACAGCGCGTCCAGCTTGTATTCGGCCTTCAGCCCCAGCGTGAAGGCCCCGAAGGCCGACAGCCGCTGGTCGCCCGAGTTCAGCTGGCCGGGCTGCAGCACCGGGTAGACCGGCAGGCCGTTCGCGTCATACGCCGCCTCGCGGTAGAAGCGCGCCGCGTTCTGCGTGTAGTAGCGCAGCAGCGGCGTCAGCGCGAAGGCGTTGCCGAACGGCTGCACCCACTCCGCCTGCAGCGCATGCGCGCCGATGCCGTAGCTGTCGCGGTAGTAGCGCCAGCTGGTGCGCAGCGTCGACGCGCTGTCGACCACGTGGTGGTTCCAGCGCAGCAGCAGCGTCGCCTGGCGCCGCCGGTCGGGGCGGAAGTCCAGGTCCTTGTACGGATCGTCGTGGTAGCCGTGGCCCAGGCTGTGGCTGACGTCCACCTGCACCAGGTCGACCGCCGACATCGCCTGCGTCACGCCGACGATGAACTCGGTGCCGCTGCGCCGGCGCTGGTCGGTGCCGACGTTGCTGCCCTCGGTCGGCTGGATGCGGTCACGGTTGCCGCCGACCCCCACGTGCCAGACGGTGTTGTTGTCCTCGCTGGCCCAGCTGCCGCCGAGCGACAGCGCATCCGAGTCGTAGTCGTGCTCGCGCGACACGCTGGCGCCGAGGCTGTACGACGCACGGTCGAAGTAGCGCGTCAGCTTCAGGTCGCCGGCGCGCCGCTCCTCGTGCATGGTCGACGCGCTGGAGACGGCCGTCTGCCAGCGCGGCGTCGCGCCCGACAGCGAGTCGGCCACCACGCTGCCTTCCACCGACCAGCGCGTGCCGATCGGCGCCAACAGGTAGAACGATGGCGAGTCGACGGTGATGCGGTGCAGGCCGGGCTGCGAGTCCTCGTAGTGCAGGTGCTTCAGCGCGACCAGGCCGTGCTCGGGCGCGGCCTGCGCGTGTGCGCCGCCGGCCCACACGCCGGGGATCGCCAGCGCCGCCAGCACCAGCGCGCCGCGGGTGGAGCGGGGCTCAGTTGCAGCCACAGCCGCCTCCCCCGACGCCGTAGCCGCCGGCCGCGCTTTCCTTGCTCGCGTAGACGTGCTGCGCGAAGCGTTCGGCGAGCGGGTCGCCGCCCATCGTCATCTCGGGACGGGCCAGGTGGCCCTTCTCCCAGGCCTGCGGCGGCGCCCAGGCCGAGCAGCCGCACAGCACGGCCATCCCCAGGCAGCAGGCTGCCAGAAGCATCTTTCGCATCGGTTCGAATCCGGTTGGGGGTGGAACTACGGTGTCGCGAGCGCCGCCGCCAGGCGTGCCTCGAGTTCGCTGCGCTCGTCCTCGCGGAAGCCCTGGTGCATGGACAGCACCCGGCCGTCGCGTCCGATCAGCACCGAGCTCGGCATGCCCTTCACGCCGTAGCGCTTCGCCGACTGCCCGGCCGCGTCGAAGGCGAGCGTGAACTGCGCCGGCACCTGCGCGAGGAAGGCGTCCGCGTCGGCACGCTTCGCATCCAGGTTCACCGCGATCACCTGCAGCCCCTGCGCGCCGTACTTGCGCTGCATCTCGTTCATCCACGGGAACGACTGCCGGCACGGGCCGCACCACGAGGCCCAGAAGTCGAGGTAGACCAACTTGCCCTTGAGGCCCGACAGCCTGCCGGCCGGCGCACTGCCGGCCGGCAGGTCGATGTCGGGCGCGGGTTGGCCGGCGTCGATGGCGAACGCCGGTGCGGCGAGGACCAGGCACAGGCCCAGCCCCGCCGCGAAGCGCAGCGCCCTCATGTGCAGTTCGACGTGACGACGTGGTTGTGCTGCGAGTCGGTGGTCGAGGTCACCACCACCGACTGGCCGGCCTTCAGCGCCTGCAGCTGGGCCGGCGTGAAGGTCACGTTGTGGTTGTGCGAGGCCGAGGCCTGGATGCTGTAGGTCATGCTGACCGTCGAATCGAGGTCGRCGGCCGGAATGGTCAGCGCATGGCCATGGTTGCCGGCGATCTGCGAGCCGGRGGCGCCACAGCTCTGCGGCGCCGGGCCCGGTGCCGGCGCGGGGCCGGGCGCGGGGGCCGGGC